>CAMDAI010000153.1 GCA_945888585.1 Rickettsia typhi
GATATACGAGCAGATCGAACTGGTCCGATTAATGGCGGAAGTTTTGATGTGTAAATGGCAGCAAGCCTGGTAATGCCACCCTCGACCTGTTCAACATAAACTAAATCAGCATCCTCGACACCAATTTGTGGATGTGCTGGAGTTGAGTCGAATAATTTTGAAGCGTCAATATAGATTAAATTAACTTTAAAATGATTTTCAAAAACATCTTTTACTTGTTTTCCTTCATCTTTTCTAAGCAAACCAGTATCAACAAAAATACAAGTTAGTTGATTACCAATTGCTTTATGAATTAAGGCCGCAACAACTGATGAATCAACTCCACCGCTAAGTCCACAAATAACTTTTTTATCACCAACAATTTTTCTAATTTCAGAAATTTGTTCTTCCATAAAATTGCCCATTGTCCAATTTTGGGCGCAGTCAGCAATATTAACCACGAAATTTTTTAATATTTTTTTGCCATCTAATGAGTGCTCAACTTCTGGATGGAATTGTACGCCATAAATTTTTTTTGCTTTATTAGCAATTGCAGCACAAGGCGCAGAGTCAGAAATGGCAATAATTTCAAAATTTTTTGGAACGCTACTTATATGATCTCCATGACTCATCCAAACTTGGCTTATGGATTTATATTTGCTGAAATCTGTCTCGGCATCTTTAAAAGCTATACCGCTTTTTCCTCCATCAAGAAGACCATAAAATAAGTCTGAATCATCGATAATTTTTAACATGGATTTACCAAATCCTCTTCCTGCAGCACTCTCAACCTTACCACCAAGCAAATGACAAATGAGTTGTTGTCCATAACAAATTCCTAAAATAGGAATTCCTAAATCAAAAATTCCCTTATCAATTGTTGGAGCATCTTTCTCGTAAACTGATTCTGGACCGCCGGAAAGGATAATTGCTTTGGGATTTATTTTTTTAATTTCTTCCAAAGTAATTCCCGAATTTTTTACTTCCGAGTAAACATTCAATTCCCTAATTCTTCTGGCAATTAATTGGGTTACCTGACTGCCAAAATCAATGATTAAAACTTGCTGCATTATTTTGTTAAAATTGATGTTTGAATAATTTTTTTAACTTCCACTTTACTTAAATGATTCGCCAGAATTTTAGCAATTGAGGTACACAAAATCAAATTTAGTTTATATTTTTTAGTGAGGGTCATAACTGATTTTGCAGCATGAGCTCCTTCGTAAGTTTTATTTTTATCACTTAAGATTTTTTGAACATTGTTGCCGTTGCCAATCATAAATCCAAGAGAATAGTTTCTGGATTTAGTACTGGAGCAGGTTAAGAATAAATCGCCAAAACCAGCTGGTGATAAGATGTTTTCAATTTTTCCACCCATTTTTTTAGATAATAGACCAATTTCCGCTGCTCCTTTACTAACTAAAGCTGCTTTAGCATTATCTCCTAATTTTAAACCATCAATTATTCCACAACCAATTGCTATAATGTTTTTTACTGCTCCAGAAATTGAGGTTGTTATAACGTCATTTGAAGGAATTGCTAAAAAATAATCATTATTTAACAGATTACAAATGGTGTTAGCAATTGTTTTTTTATTAGATGCAATAGTGGTTATGGTTGGAGTTTTTAAAGCAACTTCTGAAGCAAAATTTGGACCGGATAAAATTGCATAATTATTGGTTAGTTTTTCAGTTAAAATTTGGCCAAATAATTTACTGCCGTTATTTTCAATTCCTTTGGAGCAGATAACAATTATTGCTTTTTTATCAATTTTTCCGATTAGTTTTTCTAATATTGTTGTTACAGCAGAGGAGGGGGTAACGATGAATATAAAATCTGCTTTTTTAACTGATTGGTTAAAGTCGGAATATATAGTGATATTTTTTGAAATTGGGTGATCTAGTTTATTTCTAACGAATAGCGATACATCAAAGCCATTTTTAGCAATTAAATCAGCAATGCTACAACCCCAAGCGCCAGAACCGATAACTGAAATTTTAGAATTTTTTGCCATTTTTTTAAAATTATTTTTTGGAAATTATTACTATTGCTTGAGCAATTGGCATATCGTCAGTTAAAGACAAATTAATTTGGCAGTCTAATTTTTTAAAATGTTGTTTCAAGAATAATTTTGCTGATTTGGATAGTTTAATATCTGGTTTACCGTTTTTGTCATTTATAACTTCAATATCAATGAAATTTATACCACGACCAATTCCCAACCCAATTGCTTTAGAAAAAGCTTCTTTAGCAGCGAATCTCTTAGCATAAAATTTTATTTTTTTATTTTCTTCAAGCTTATTTGCGGTTTTAATTTCACCTTTAGCAAAAATTTTATTTTCAAATTTTTTATCAAATTTTTTTAATAAATCTTCAATGCGAGAAATATTTACTACATCAATGCCAATGCCCAAAATCATATTTGTTTATAATTAATTATTTAACCATGAGAAATTTTTTGCTTAACCAATTCCAACTCAGCTTCGGCATTTTTTGGGGGGCCGTTTTTATCGATTAAACTAAATATCACAATACAAATTAGTGATAAAACAAAGGCTGGGAAAAGTTCATAAGAAAAGATACTGTCAGTAAAATAAATAGAAAAAAATATTGCTCCTAATCCACCAGAAATAACTCCAGCTATAGCTCCAAGTTTGGTAGTTTTTTTCCAGAAAAGTGACATAATGATAATTGGTCCAATGGATGCACCCAATCCAGCCCAAGCGTGAGCAACTAAACCTAGAATGGTTAAATTTTCATCTGTAGCAACTAACACTGCAATTATAGTTATAATTGCAACTGAAATTCTAGTGGCAATTAATAATTCTTTATCCTCAGCATCTTTTCTAAAGAATCTTTTATAAAAATCTTCCGCTAAAGCACTGCAACAAATTAAAACTTGTGAATTAATAGTGCTCATGATTGCCGCTAAAATAGCTGCAATTAAAACTCCAACAATGATTGGTGGAAATATTTCGGCAGAGGCAACAATGAAAACAGTTTCATGTCTTTCCAGAGATCTACCAATAAAATATTGATAACCAATTAAACCAACTAATACAGCTCCAAGTGAAGCCATTATCATCCAGGTAATACAAATTCTAGTTGATGTTTTAATATAACTTATTTTTTCAATGGCCATGAATTTGGAAATAATATGAGGTTGACCAAAATAGCCAAGACCCCAGGCTAGAGCGGATATAATTCCAACTATGCTTGTATCATAAAAAATATTTAAATGTTGTGGAGAAGTAGCTTTGATTGAGCTTATAGTAGAGCTAAAATCGCCGGTTTTAAAAATAATAGCGATTGGAGTGATAATCAGAGCAAATAACATTAATAGACCTTGCAATAAATCTGCCCAACTAACTGCTAAAAAACCACCTAAGAAAGCATATAACACTACTGCAATTGC
>CAMDAI010000154.1 GCA_945888585.1 Rickettsia typhi
GAATAATTGATCCTGAATTTGAACCAATTCCAATTCTTATCACTTCCAATAAAAATTCCTATGAAGCTTTAAAGGAGTTTTTGCATAACTATAAATTATTAGATAGAAAAATTTTAATTTGCTGTTTTTCAAATGGTTCGCGTGATAGGTTGCATAAGATTTTGCTTGAGCATGAAATTGCTTCTAAAGCAATTGAAAATTTTGCAGAAAATCTGCCCAAAAACAATATTGGTTTGATCAATTTACAGGTTTCACAAGGTTTTTATGCCAGCGACATTGTTGTGGTTGGTGAAGAAGCTTTGGTTGGTCTTAAGATTAATCGCAAAATCAGTAAAAAAATTGATCCAAGAATTTTAGCAGAAAATTTGGCACTTTCCGCCGGAGAATTAGTGGTGCATCGTTATCATGGAATTGGTAAATTTGATGGGCTGCAAACTATTACTGCCGGAGCAGGATATTTAACCCCATCGTCGTTCACAGGCAGCGACTCAATCCCCCTAAATAGAGGGATTACTAATGACTTTCTAAAAATAATTTATGGTGGCGGTGATAATTTATTCGTTCCAGTTGAAGATATTGAATTAATAACTCGCTATGGTGATGATAATCCTTTAATTCAGCTTGACCGTTTAGGGCTGGCTACTTGGAAAAATCGTCGTGAAAAAGTTCGTAAAAGAATTAAAGTTGCTGCTGAAGAATTAATCAAAATTGCCGCTGCCCGACAATTAAAAAAAGCCCCAATTTTAATGGCTGATCCAGGTGAATATGAAGAATTTAAAGCCAGATTTGAATTTGTCGAAACTGATGATCAGCTTCGTACTATTGATGAAGTTGAGGAAGATTTATCCAGAGGAATTCCAATGGATCGTTTGGTTTGCGGCGATGTTGGTTTTGGCAAAACAGAAGTAGCAATGCGCGCCGCCTTTATTGCGGCAAAAAATGCTTCCGGTTCACATCAAGTAGCAATTGTAGCTCCAACCACCTTGCTTTGCAGACAACATTATCATAATTTTACCAAGCGTTTTAAAGATACTGGTTTACAAGTAGCGCAATTATCGAGAATGATAACTCCAGCTCAGGCTAAAAAAACTAAACAGGATTTAGCTGATGGTAAGGTTGATATTATTATTGGCACTCATGCGCTTTTGGCCAAGGATGTTAAATTTAGTAAATTAGGCTTAATTATTTTAGATGAAGAACAGCATTTTGGCGTGGCTCAAAAGGAAAGGGTAAAGCAGCTTAGAAATGAAGTTCACATTTTAACTTTATCGGCAACTCCAATTCCTAGAACATTACAAATGTCATTAACTGGTGTGAAAGAATTAAGTTTAATTAGCACTCCGCCAATTGACCGACTTGCAATTCGTAGTTTTGTCATGCCTTATGATTCAGTAATTGCCAGAGAAGCAATTTTGCGTGAATATAAACGTGGTGGCAGAACATTTTTTGTAGTTCCTAAAATCAAAGATATTGGGGAAATTGAAGATCGTTTAAAAAAATCAATTCCGGAAGTAAAAATCCAGTCGGTGCATGGTCAGATAACGCCAACCATACTCGATAAAATTATGAATGATTTTTATGATGGTAAATTTGATGTTCTAATTTCCACCACCATTATTGAATCAGGAATCGACATATCAATTGCCAATACCATGATTATTCATAAAGCAGAGAATTTTGGTTTGTCTCAACTTTATCAACTTCGTGGTAGAGTAGGGCGAGGTAAGGTTCGAGCTTATGCTTATCTAATGACCACTGCTGGTAAAAAATTAACTGAAGTGGCACAACGCAGATTAGAAGTTATACAAACTCTTGATGCTCTTGGAGTTGGATTTAGTATTGCTTCACATGATATGGATATCAGAGGAAGTGGAAATATTTTAGGCGATGAACAATCCGGACATGTTCGTGAAACCGGTATTGAGCTTTATCAAGATATGCTTCGCGAAGAGATTGAAAATCTTAAACTTACAGGTGAAAAGATAGGCGAAGTAGAATATGAGGAAGATTATTCAGTACAAATTAAATTGGGAATTTCATTGTTAATTCCAGAAATCTATATTCCTGATTTAAGTTTACGTATGAGTCTTTATAAGCGTATTGCCAGAATTGATTCAATAGAAGCCAAAGAACAAATTGCTACTGAAATTATTGATCGTTTTGGACCATTACCAAATGAAACGGATAATTTATTAGAAATTGCCTATTTAAAGAGTTTGTGTAAGAAATGTGATATTGAAAAAGTTGAAACTGGAAGTGGCGGAATTTTAATTAGTTTTAGAAATAATAAATTTAAAGATCCACAAAAATTACTTGATTACATTTTTAAACATAAAGATAAAATCAAACTTCATGGTCACAAGATTTTATTTTTAATTCCAATTACTTCCGAGAAAGAAAAATTTAATAATTCTCTAAAAGTTATTAATCAAATTGAGGCTTTATTATGATGATTGATTTAGAAGAAATTAAAAAAGAGAAGAAACCAGAAGATGAAGATGCCAATGAAGATGGGGATGAAAATTTTATTGATAAATGGGAACAAAATAGTTTTTCTGCTGACAAAAAAGCAACTGTGTTCGATGAATTAAAGGGCGCTGTAAAAGATGCAGTTGGTAAACTTAAAGATGCTACTGAAATTTTTAGTAAAAAGAAGCAGCTAAGAACTCTGGATCGTGAAGTTGGTGGAACTGAAGCTGATTATGATGAGGCCAGTAAAAAGAATGATATGGATAAGGATTTATGGGATCTTAACGAAATAGGGTCAAAAGCAGCTACGGAAGAAATTGCTTTTGAAAGTAGTCAAAATGAATCTTTTATTCATGATAAAAAAACCAAGAGAGGAAAAAAGAGAGTAAGAAGAGTAGGGGCAATGATCTTAAATAATGCTGCTCCATCTGCAGCTGATAAAAAGCTAACTTTTGGTGAAAAAATAAAACAAGTCAGAACCATGAAACAAGATAGAGGAAATGGTGGTTATGAACAAGATGGAAATGATGGAGGAGATACCGGAATATTATTATAAAATGAATTAACATATGAAGTTAATTATCTAAAAAGAATAACTCTTAATATGGAATTTAAATTATGGAAATAGAAACTAAAGCGGATCAAGAGCAAAATTTAATAGAAGATCAGGGCATTTTTTTACCAAAATTTTTGTTTTATTCCAATGAAAAAGAATCAAGAAGTATTTCTCCTGCAGCAAGATTTGATCCAATCTCAGCATTAAATGGAATACCATTCCAAAATTCTACTACCCCATCACAAGAAAAAATAAAAAAGAAAATCATTATTGATAGTGCATCTTTTAGAAAAGATAATGATTTAGGAGAACAAATTGCCTTAATTTCCAGACTGCAAAATG
>CAMDAI010000155.1 GCA_945888585.1 Rickettsia typhi
TGTCATAGCCATAAATTCTAATTACTTCTTCAACTAAATCTTCTTCAAGAGCAACGTCATTTCTAAAACTTGGAATGATAATTTCATTACCGTTTATTTTAAAACCAAGATCAGAGAGTATGTTAATAATTTGATCATGAGCAATTTCAGTGCCCAATATTTTTTTAACTTTATTAAAATCAAAATTAATTTTTCTAATTTCAGCCTTATTTGTTCCGGTTTCAATTATGTCGCTAGCTTCTCCACCGCAAATTTCTAAAATCAAATTAGTAGCCATATCCAAGCCATTTTGTATAGAAGCTAAATCAATTCCCCTTTCAAAACGATATCTAGAATCTGACAAGATATTTAATTTTCTGCCGGTTTTAGCGATTGAATCAGCTTCAAAAAATGCCGCTTCTAGAAAAATATTTTTAGTTTCCAAGTTGCAGGAAGAAATAGATCCTCCAATAACTCCAGCCAAGCACAAAACTTTTTTATCATCAGCAATAACTAATTCATTATCTTGTAATTTATAATCAATATCTTTTAGAGATTTAAAGTTTTCATCTTGAGCATTTCTGATGGTAATATTGCCTTCAATTTTATCAGCATCATAAGCATGAAGTGGCTGATTTAAGCTATATAAAACATAATTAGTTATGTCGACAACTGCAGAAATTGAATTTAGGCCAATTGCTTCCAGTTTTTCTTTAAGCCATTTTGGTGATGCTTGATTAGCAATATTTTTGATATATCTTCCGGAAAAATAAGGACAGTTTTTATCTTGAGTTTTGGCTAAAATAGTTGATTTAAAAGTAGAATTTATTCTTTTAATTACCGGACTCTTTAAATTTCCAATACCGGTTGCAGATAGATCACGGGCTATTCCATAAACTCCCAAACAATCCCCACGATTAGGGGTGACATTAATTTCAATAATAGCATCATTTAACCCGTAAAGATCGGTAATTTTGGTTCCAACTATAATATTATTATCAATTTCAATAATTCCTTCGCTGTCAGTTCCCAGTTTGAGCTCATCAGCCGAACAAAGCATTCCATTGCTTTCAACACCACGAATTGCTGATTTTTTAATTTTCATTCCATTTGCTGGAATTATTGAATCAATAGGAGCATAAATAACTTTAATGCCAACTCGGGCATTGGCTGCGCCACAAATGATCTGTAAAGGTTCTTTATTTCCAACATCAACTTTGCAGATTTTAAGTTTGCTTGATTCGGGATGAGGATTTGCTTCAATAATTTGTGCTATAGAAAAAAATGCAAGAGACTTAGATTTATCTTCTACTGATTCAACTTCTAGACCAATATTGGTTAGTTTGTTACAAATCTCATCAAGGCTAGCATTGGTATCTAAATATTCTTTTAGCCAAGATAAAGTAAGTTTCATTAGTGAATCAATTTGCTGATATTATGTATAGCTTGATTAGTTGAGTTTTCTGAGATTTTTTTGTTTTCAGCTTTAGACAAACTGTGCTCAATTGTTTTAATTGCCGCTTCAACAATAGCTGTTTTCATCTGTCTAATTACCTTTTCTTCTTCTTGTTTAATTTTTAATGAAGCTAATTCCATTTTGGTGCTTAACTCATTTTCAATAGCCTTTCTAGAGTTTTCCAAAATAGCCGCTACTTCTCTTTTTGCTATATCAATTAATTCTTCTGAATAAATAATAGAATCCTTATGATATTTTTCTGCTTCAGTCAAAAGCTCTTCCGCTTTTAATCTTATTTCGCATGCTTTAGTAATTTGTTCAGAAATAAAAGCTTTTTTACCATCAATCATTCTAATGAGTATTGGTAAAATATATTTAATTGCTGTGCCAATAAAGACAAAAAATGCAATGGCTAACCAGAATTTTGGATCGTGAAACATATTAATTTTTTGTTTCTGTTTTAACTAAAATTTGTTCTAAATTATTTTCAAGCAAACCTTTGTTAATAGCGCCTATAAGTTTTGTTGTTGCTAACTCACAATTGGTTTGTTGATTCTTTATGAATTGAATAATGTTTGTTTCAGATTCGGCATTAATTTTTTCAATTTTCTTTTTGACATTATTTATAGCTTCTTCTCGATTCAAAACAGTTTGTTTAAGCGAGTTATCAATTGAATTTTTGTAATTTGAGTTAGTGCTATCTCTCAATTTAGAGGTATTAATTTTTAACTCTTCAATTTTTAACTCTAATGTAGAGATTGCGTTATGATCATTTTCAATTTTTTCTTTTCTTTCTTTAAGAATGGAGCGAATTCTTGGTAAATAGATGGTACTCATGAAAAAATAAAGTACAGAAAAACACAGAACAAACCAAAATAATTGTGATATAAATGACGAACTGTCGAATTGTGGCATATGAAATTATTTTTTAAACTGAGCCGCCAAGATCAATAAAATAGCTAGGCGACTCTGTTCAATTATTTTGTTTAAGAAAATAAAATTAAAAATGCTAATAACACAGCAAAGATACCCATGGCTTCAGCTAAACCAACTGCGATATAGATATATTTTTCGATTTTATCAGCGGCAGAGGGGTTTCTGGAAATGCTGTTAAAGAATCCAGAAAAAATATTACCAATTGCCAACGCAGCACCAGCCATACCAATTGATAACAAGCCAGCACCAATATATTTTAAAGCTACTAAATCCATTTTAGTTTTAAGTTAAGTTAAATAATAGTCCAAAGACCAACAAAAGCAGGCAAAATATAGAATTTGCCAGGTAAAAATCAATATAATCTTGCCGAATTAATTTCTTATTTGGTAAATAACCTCCCTGTTATCACGAGATTTTTACTAGCATAACTCAATAATGCTGCTTGGTAATAAAAATCAAATTAATGAGATTTAGTTACTTCGCCTAAATAAGCACAAACTAATATGGCAAAAATATAAGATTGTAATACAGCAACAAACAGCTCAAATCCAATCATTACGACTGAAAATAATAATGGAGCCAATCCAAAGATAACTCCTAAACTAATTATAAATCCTGCAACAACTTTTAATAGCACGTGACCAGCAACCATATTGGCAAAAAGACGCACTGAAAGAGTTACGGGTTTAATCAAAAAAGAGAAAAACTCAATTACAAAAATGATGGGGGCCATCCAAAAAGGAACGCCAGATGGTAAAAACATATGAAAAAATCCACCAAAGCCGTTTCTAACGATGGCAAAAATAGTAATGGTAAAGAAAGCAATCAAAGATAAAGCAAGTGTAATAATCACATGGCTAGTAACGGTAAAGCTATAAGGAGTTAAACCAGAAACATTGCAAAGCAAAATGAATATAAAAAAGCTAAAAATTAAAGGAAAAAATTTATTTCCCTCATTGCCAATGCTGGTTTTAACCATATTCA
>CAMDAI010000156.1 GCA_945888585.1 Rickettsia typhi
ATAAAGATGTTGATGGTTTTAATGTTATAAATGTAGGAAAGCTTTCAGTTGGAGATATTGAGGGAGATGACAGTGCTATCATTCCATGTACACCTCTTGGATGTATTCATTTATTAAAATCAGTTGTTGGTCCTAATTTATCAGGTCTTAAAACTTTAGTTATTGGAACTTCTAATATTGTTGGAAGGCCTTTAGCCCGATTATTAATGTTAGAAAATTGTACAGTTTCTATTGCTAATCGTAGTACTAAAGATTTAAAAGCGGAGTGTTTGCAAGCTGATATAATTATTTCTGCTACTGGTGTTGCTGGCTTAATTAAGAAAGATATGGTCAAGAAAGATGCAATAGTAATTGATGTTGGAATTAATCGAATTAATTTAGATGGTGGTAAATCAAAATTAGTAGGAGATGTTGATTTTGAATCGGTTAAAGAAATTGCTAGTGCAATAACTCCAGTTCCTGGTGGAGTTGGACCAATGACAATTGCTTATTTATTAAAAAATACTTTGAATGTTTGCTTAAGATCCATTAAAAATTGTTAAATAAATTTTATTAAATCTATTAAATTAACTCATCAGTAAAATGTCAGATATTAGAAACGAAGCTTCTGGAATTTTAAGAGATGCAATTTCCGAAATTAAAAGAGAAAAAATTAGAAAAATATGGCAAAAATATAAAAGAAAGCTAACTGCTACTTTTGTAATGTTAGCTTTAATTTTATCTACATTTGTTGTTTCTGAAATATATAAAAAATCTAAAGAAGAAAAATATTCTGCATTACTGCAAAAAGCTATAATGGAAGCTGGAAGTGGCAATAACGAATCCGCTTTAGAAATTGTTAAAAATATTCATGAAGATAAAACTGCTCCAGTTAATATAAAAGCTATGTCTTCTCTAAAATATGGAGCATTAGTTCTTGAACAAGGCAAATTTGATGAAGCAATTAAAATCTTTTTGGAGATTAATCAATTAAAAAAAGCTGATTCTTATATAAGAGAATTAGCTGGTTTAATAGCTCTTAAAGCTTTCATTGACAGTAATGATGTTAAATATGATGATCAAATAAAGTTGCTTACAGCTTCATTAGAAAAAAACAGCAAATTGCTTAGATATTTTGTTCTTGAGCAAAAAGCTATTTTTGAATGGAATCGTGGTAATTATAAAATTGCTCATGAAATATTTTATGAATTAGCTAATAGTAAGGATTTAGAAGTTGCGGATTCAATCAAAAAAAGGTCTACTGATATGATTGGTATTTACAATTCTAAATATGCTTCTGATGAAGAAAGAAAAGCTATAGCAGAAAGTAAATCTGCTAAAAAAATAGAAAATAAATTAGATAAGTCAGATAAAAAATAATGAGATTAATTTGGATATTGCCCATTTTTTGCATAATCTTATCTTGCTCAAATGGTAAAAAAAAATCTCCAGAAGGAATATCAGTTTTTGCTGACTTAGTAAATATTAAAACTGACGATTCCCTATCTAAAATCGATATAAAAATTCCACCTCAAAAAGATAATCAATTTTGGTTTGGCTATAATAGCGATAATAATCTATCTATTGAAAACTTTTCTATTGCCAGTAATTTAAAAATTACTAAGTCAATTTGGTCAGGTTATCGCCCTGATTTTAGTGATCGTATGGTTTCCGAGCCAATAATCGCTAATAAGAAAATTTATCTTTTAGATGCAAAAGGTAAGTTGAGTTGTCGTAATTTATCTGATTACAAAAAATTGTGGAAAACTGATATTATAGATTTTTGGAGTATAAAGAATTTCTCTAATGGTAAGATTTCATATTTTGAAAATAAAATTTTTGTTAGTACCGGATATAATCTAATTGCGGCAGTGGATTCTGAGAATGGTAATATTATTTGGTCCAAAACTATTGGAGCCATTCCTGTTTCAGCGCCAATTTCAAATGGCAATAAAGTTTTTGTTACTACTAATGATAACAAAACTTATGCGCTTGATTCCAAAACTGGAGAAATTTTATGGATTCATTCGGGAATTTTAAAAAATACCGGAATAATGGGAGCTGCCAATCCGGTAGTATATAATAACAATGTTGTAGTAGGCTATTCTTCTGGAGAAATTTATTTACTAAATGATAATAATGGTGATTTAATGTGGTCACATGATTTAAATCAAACCAAAGCAATTAATTCTGATTTTATTTTAAATGATGTAGATGCTACGCCAATTGTTAAAGATGATGTAATTTATGCCATTGGAAATGGTGGTTTAATGCTGGCAATCAATGGCAAAAATGGTAATATTTTATGGCAAGAAGAATTAAGTTCTATTGCTGATTTTTGGATTGCTGGAGATTTTATTTATTTAATTAATAATGATAACCAATTGATTTCGCTTTATAAAAAAACTGGCGGAGTTAAGTGGTTAGCTCAATTAAAAAAATATAAAGATGAAAAAAATCCGGAAAGTAAAATAATATATAATGGTTTAATAATGGCTGGAGATCATCTGATTCTTTCCGACATCAATCGTAAACTTTTGATAATTTCTCCACTGGATGGGAAAATTATTAAAACTATCAACACTGAACAAAAAATTTATCACACTCCAATTGTGGTAGATAAAAAGCTTTATCTTCACACTATTGGTAGATTTTCAGTTGATTTATTGGTAGTGGAGTAGGATTATTTTGAGTAAGCTCTATTAATCAAAAGATGATCTAGAATTACACAGGCAAGCATAGCCTCTCCAACTGGAACTGCTCTGATACCAACGCATGGGTCATGTCTTCCCTTGGTAATGATTTCACAATTATTGCCATCGATATCTATAGTTTTCTTTGGTGATAAAATTGAGCTAGTTGGTTTAACAACAAAACTAGCAACAATATTTTGACCTGACGATATTCCTCCTAAAATACCTCCAGCATGATTGGAAGAAAATTTTAACTGACCATTTTCCATCCACATTTCATCAGCATTTTCTGTTCCGATTAATTCAGCGGCTTGAACTCCAGCTCCAATTTCAACTGCTTTAACTGCATTAATACTCATTAGTGCCGAAGCAATGGTGCTGTCTAATTTGTTATAAATTGGTTCCCCTAAGCCAACTGGAATTCCGGTTCCAACCAGTTCAATTTTAGCCCCAACCGAATTGCCATTTTTTCTGATATCCGATAAATAATTTTCCCAATCGCTAACAACTGAATTATCTGGGCAAAAGAAATCATTATTATTAATTTCAGAAAAATTAATGTTTTCTCTATTGATTTTTTTGCTTCCGAGTTGAGATAGATAGCCAGTAATTTTAATATTTTCTTTTTCTAAAACTTTTATTGCCACAGCAC
>CAMDAI010000157.1 GCA_945888585.1 Rickettsia typhi
GGGCAATTCAATTGCCCACAAATACTCTTCCCTTTCTATTTTATTTCTGAATCTTTGATTTCAATATTTTCAGGAATATTAATCACTAAATAACCATCTTTAATATTAACATCAGGTACTATTTCATTTGAAAATAGGAATGTTTGAAACTCATCATATTTTTTAATGAATTGATCAAATTTAATTTCAATCATTGTTCCAGCACCAAAGTCGTAAATATTTACGACTTTTCCTAATTTATTTTTATTAATTGAAATGGCATCTAGGCCAATTAAATCAATGTAATAAAATTCATTATCTTTAGTTTCGGCTAATTCATTACGGTTGATAAATAATTCAGTATTAACTAGTAAGTCTGATTGAGTACAATTATTTACGCCATCAATTTCAACAATAAAAGTATCATTATTTTTGCCTTTTGAAGAAATTCCTGTAATAGAAATTTTAAAATTTCTTTCCTTATTTTTGTTAAAAATCTCTTTGTAATTAATAATGTCGGAAGGATTTTCAGCGAAGCTTATTAGATGCATACGACCTTTAATTCCATGAGATGAAAGGAGTTTTCCAATTAATATTGATTTTGAATTTTGACTAGTCACTTTTTATTTTTTAAATTCGTTTGGACGATTTTTTTTAGCTAGGTTTTCTAAAATGCTATTTACAAAAGTTACTTTTTGGCTATCATAAAAGCACGCGGCAATATCAACATATTCGCTTAAAATAACCTTAACTGGTGTATCTTTAGCTAATTTTAATTCTAGATTAGCCATTCTAAGTATTTGCAATAAAACATCTGGTAATTTTTCTAAATCCCATTGTTCTTGTAAGAATTCATTAATATCCTGATCAATTTCAGGAAGTAAGATAATTATTTTGGAAGTTAAATTCTGTAATAATTTAGTATCAATTTTATCGTGATAAGGTTCTATGTTACTTTCTTCACTTAAAAGATAATTATCTAATAATTCTTTTTTAAGTGTGGCAATATCATGTTTTTGTTCATAAAAATAATATTGATATAAAGTTTGAATTGCGATCAGTCTGGTAACGGAACGCTTATTAATCTTATTATTTAAGTTAGAAATTAATACTTCTTTCAAGGTGGACCAATTTTGATTAAACTAAATAGAGGCAGCAATCTAAGTATTTAACTGACTTTATCAAGACTATTTTTATTTTAAGTTTATTAATGTATAAAATTTCTTGACAAAATAGTGTAAAATCCGTAAATTAGCCGCTCGTTATTTTAAATTCACATAATGAAAGTAATCAAATGTTTGCTATAGTAAAAACTGGCGGAAAGCAATATAGAGTTGCTACCAATGACAAAATTAAAGTTGAAAAGTTGGACGTAGAAGAAGGTAAAAAGTTTATTTTAAGCGATGTTCTTTTTGTTCAAAAGGATGGAAAGGCTGTATTCGGTGAGCCTCTTGTTAAAGGTGCTACTGTTGAAGCAGAAGTTTTAAAAAATTATAAGGATAAAAAGGTTATTATCTTTAAAAAAAGAAGAAGACAAAATTCTAGAAGAAAAACAGGTCATCGTCAGCATAAAACTGAATTGAAGATCTTAAGCATTAATTATTAAATAATTTGAGGTTAAAAGAAAATGGCAACCAAGAAAGCTGGTGGTAGTTCAAGGAACGGTCGTGATTCGGCTGGTAGAAGATTAGGTATTAAAAAGTTTGGTGGGCAAGAAGTAATTCCGGGTAATATCATTGCTAGACAAAGGGGTACTAAATGGCATCCAGGTAAAAATGTTGGAATCGGTAAGGATCATACTATTTTTGCTACAGTTGCTGGCGTTGTTGAGTTTATTAAAGCTGGCAATAAGAACCGTATTTATATTAATGTAGTTTCTAAAGCTGCTTAATTATTCCTAATTCTAAAATTTATTTTCAAAAGCGCGGAAGAATTTTATCTTCCGCGCTTTTTTATTTTTTAGCTGAAATAAATTTTAATTATTGCAGTGGACAAATAAAAATTAATCTACTACATATGGTGTTACTTATATATTTTATAACTATATATAGTTATAGAGATAGTAGTTTTAAGAATTCAAGTTATTTTAAGTGGATATGTCAAAAAAATCAAAAGCAGTTGAAAAAATTGAATCTGTAATAGAGGTTAAACAGAAATCAATGATGAAGAATCACAAAGGTGATTTTAAGATTAATATTAATAAAATTAGAGATGAAAGATTAACTGTTTTTGGAAAAGCAGTGTTAAAAGATCGTTATTTAATGCCTGATGAAGAATATCAAGATTTATTTGCCAGAGTGGCAAGTTATTATTCTGATGATGAAGCCCATGCTAATAGGCTTTATGATTATATTTCTAATCTTTGGTTTATGCCAGCAACTCCAATTTTAAGTAATGGCGGTACTGAACGTGGTTTACCCATTTCTTGTTTTTTAAATGAATGTAATGATTCTCTGCATGGAATTGTTGATTTATGGAATGAAAATGTTTGGTTAGCATCTCGTGGTGGTGGAATTGGTAGTTATTGGGGTAATCTACGTTCAATTGGTGAAACAGTTCGTGGTAATGGTAAAACTTCAGGAATTGTGCCTTTTATTAAGGTTATGGATTCACAGACATTAGCGATTTCACAGGGTAGTTTGCGTCGTGGTAGTGCGGCAGTTTATTTACCAATTGATCATCCAGAAATTGAAGAATTTATTGATATAAGAAGGCCAACTGGTGGAGATCCAAATCGTCGTTCATTAAATTTACATCATGGTATTTCAATCAGCGATGATTTTATGAAAGCGGTTGAGCGTGATGATTTATGGGAATTAAAAAGTCCTCATACCGGAAAAACTATTGAAAAAGTCAAAGCTAGAGCACTTTGGATTAAATTAATTACTGCCAGAATTGAAACTGGAGAACCTTATATTTTATTTATTGATACTGTAAATAAAGCTATTCCTGAGCATCATAAAAAATTAAAATTAAAAGTTAAAACTTCTAATTTGTGTAGTGAAATTACTCTTCCAACCGGTATTGATCATTTAGGAAAAGAAAGGACAGCGGTATGTTGTTTATCTTCATTAAATTTGGAATATTACGATGAATGGAAAGATAATACTGAAATCTTGAATGATGTTATGAGATTTTTGGATAATGTTCTTCAGGATTTTATTGATACTGCACCAGATAGTATGGTTAAAGCCAGATATTCTGCCATGAGAGAAAGAAGTGTAGGGCTTGGTGTTATGGGTTTTCATTCTTTTTTACAAAGTAAGAATGTGCCAATGGAATCGGCAATGGCTAAGGTTTGGAATAAAAAGATCTTTCAGCATAT
>CAMDAI010000158.1 GCA_945888585.1 Rickettsia typhi
CTTCCGGTAGCAGCTTATTTAAACGGTGAGTATGGAGTGAAAGGGTTATATATTGGTGTGCCGGTTATTATTGGCAGAAATGGTGTAGAAAAAATCATAGAAGTTAAGCTAAATGCTTCAGAAGTTACCATGTTTAACAGATCGGTGGAGGCAGTAAAAAAGTTGACTGAAGAGACTAAATTATAATATTAACTTGATAATAATTGGCTTGGTTTTATAATCCCCAACTCTTAAATAGCTATAGCAGATGTGTAAGAGTTTTTATCTCTGAAGTATTTGCATAATCCGATTCGAAATAGAAAATTTTGTTATGACAAATAATGTAGGAATTTTTACTCCGAGTAATTTGCATAACTCAAACTTAAGTAAAAAATAAATTTTGTTATGAATATACATGAATATCAAGCTAAACAAATTTTAGCAAAATTTGGCGTTGCAGTTCCGGAAGGTTATCCAGCTTTTACAGTTCCTGAAGCGGTTGATGCAGCAAAACAATTGGAAGCTAATGGTCATAAGGTTTTTGTGGTAAAAGCCCAAATTCATGCTGGCGGAAGAGGTAAAGCTGGTGGTGTTAAAGTGGTTAAAAGTGTTGAAGAAGTTAAAGAAAAGGCTGCGGCAATTTTAGGAATGACCTTGGTTACTCATCAAACTGGTCCAGAAGGTCGAGTAGTTAAAAGACTTTATGTTGAATCTGGTTCTAATATTAAAAAAGAATATTACTTATCTTTGGTAATGGATCGTGCTACCAAAACTATTGTTATCATGGCTTCGACTGAAGGCGGCATGGATATTGAAGAAGTAGCGGAACATCAGCCAGATAAAATTATTTCTGTTAAGGTTGATCAAGCAACTGGAATTCAAGGTTTTCATGCTAGAAAAATTGGTTTTGCTCTTGGTTTTAAAGATGATTTATTGAAAAAATTTACTAAACTTCTTTTCTCTCTTTATAAAGCATTTAATGAAACTGATGCTTCTCAATTAGAAATTAATCCATTAGTTGAAACTGTTGAGGGTGATATAATTGCTCTTGATGCTAAATATAATTTTGATGATAATGCGCTTTATCGTCACCAAGAAATCAGAGAATTAAGAGATTTAGATGAAGAAGAACCTTTGGAAATTGAAGCTTCTAAATATGATCTAAATTATGTGAAAATGGATGGAAAAATCGGTTGTATGGTTAATGGAGCTGGGCTTGCAATGGCTACTATGGACATCATTAAATTATACGGCTCTTCTCCGGCAAACTTTTTAGATGTTGGTGGTGGTGCCACTAGAGAAAAAGTAACTGCGGCATTTAAAATTATTTTATCCGATCCCAATGTAAAAGGGATTTTGGTAAATATTTTTGGTGGTATTATGAGATGCGATATTATTGCTAATGGTATAATTGAAGCTGCTAAAGAAGTAAGTTTAAGTATTCCTTTGGTTGTTAGGTTAGAAGGTACTAATGTTGATTTAGGTAAAGATATTTTAGCTAAATCAGGTTTAGCAATTATTCCAGCTGATGATTTAGCTGATGCAGCTAAAAAAATTGTTGCGGCAGTAAAATAATTTTTGATTAAAACGAAAATTATTCTGCATTTAGATTTTGAAATTCAGAACAAACAAAATTATTTAAAATAAAAGTTAAAAAATATGTCAGTATTAATTAATAAAAATACCAAAGTAATCTGCCAAGGTTTTACTGGTGCGCAAGGTACTTTTCATTCTGAACAAGCAGTTGCTTATGGAACTAAAATGGTTGGTGGAGTAACTCCAGGAAAAGGCGGAACTTTTCATTTGAATCTTCCGGTGTTTGATACTGTTTGGGATGCTAAGAAAAAAACTGATGCCAATGCATCAGTAATATATGTTCCACCTCCATTTGCAGCTGATGCAATTTTAGAAGCGATTGATGCTGAAATTGAACTAATCGTTTGTATTACTGAAGGAATCCCGGTTCTTGATATGGCTAGAGTAAAAAAAGCTTTATCTGGTTCAAAATCAAGATTAGTTGGTCCAAATTGTCCAGGCGTTATAACTCCTGGTGAATGTAAAATTGGTATCATGCCAGGGCACATTCATAAAAAAGGTAAAATTGGTATTGTTTCTAGATCAGGAACTCTAACTTATGAGGCAGTTCATCAAACTACTAAAGCTGGTTTTGGACAGTCAACTTGTATTGGTATTGGTGGTGATCCAGTTAATGGAACTAATTTTATTGATTGTTTAGATATGTTTTTGGGTGACCCAGAAACCGAAGCCATGATTATGATTGGTGAAATTGGTGGTTCGGATGAAGAAGAGGCGGCAAATTTCTTGAAAGCTGAAGCTAAAAAAGGTCGCAGTAAACCATGTGTAGGATTTATTGCTGGAAGGACTGCTCCTCCAGGAAGAAGGATGGGTCATGCTGGTGCGATTATTTCTGGTGGTAAAGGTGGTGCTGAAGATAAAATTGAAGCTATGAAATCAGCTGGTATTGCAGTTTCTGATAGTCCTGCTGCTCTTGGTGAAACCATGGTAAATTTGTTAAAATAATTCTTTATTTATTAGTTTTTTTGTAGCCAAGTTTCTGGATTAGTTGATAATTTTAGAAAATTTTGGCTACAAAATAATAAAATGCAAAAATGAAATCTTAGTTGACTTAAGCTGCTCTCCAAATTATCTTTTTTAATTATCACCGTTATTAAATAACCCACAAATAAATCTTATGAATGATAGAAAAAAAGCTTTAGAGGCTGCATTATCACAGATTGATAAGCAATTCGGTAAAGGTTCGGCCATGAAGCTTGGACAAAGACCGGTTGTTGATGTTGAAACTATTCCATCTGGGTCATTAGCGCTTGATGTTGCGCTTGGTGTTGGTGGATATCCAAGGGGAAGAATTATTGAGATTTATGGTCCAGAAAGTTCTGGAAAAACCACTTTAACTTTACATGCAATTGCTGAAGCTCAAAAGCAGGGTCTTTCTTGTGCTTTTATTGATGCTGAACATGCTTTTGATGCAGTTTATGCAAAAAATTTAGGTGTTAATACTGATGAAATGATTATTTCTCAACCAGATAATGGTGAGGCAGCTCTTGAAATTACTGATACTTTAGTACGTTCTGGAGCGGTTGATTTAATAGTTATTGATTCAGTTGCGGCTCTAGTTCCTCAAGTAGAATTAGAAGGAGGCATGGCTGATAATCAAATGGGTTTACAAGCAAGATTAATGAGTAAAGCACTTAGAAAGTTAACTGGTTCAGTTTCTAAAACTAATTGTACTATTATTTTTATTAACCAAATTAGAATGAAAATCGGAGTAATGTTCGGCTCTCC
>CAMDAI010000159.1 GCA_945888585.1 Rickettsia typhi
ATTATCAAAATTGATGCAATTGAAGGGGAAGAAAACCCACAACTAAAACTTGATTTTGATTGCAAGATTGATGGCGAATATATTGAATTTGAGCATATGCCAAGCGATGGTGGGCTATATTTGGCAGAGAAACGAAAAGGTGGGCAAAATTCTTATCAAAAATACAAACCTTTAAAGCAAAAAGTAGAAGAATTATGCAATGAAGAGCTTGCAAATGGTGGTTGCAGATCAGCTTCAAAGCTATGTGAAATTATTTCATATAGAATTGAAGAGGAATATTCAGAATTACTAAAAGATTTTGAGCCTTATCAAATACATTCAGACGATGGTGGGGGCTGGACGAAGCCCACTTTTTATGATTGGTGCAACAAAGTTTTTAAACAATCAAAATAATTTCTGATCACTAGTGGTAATAAATAGCCACTAGTCGCTTGGAATACTATCAAGATTTTATTGGGTTTTATAAGACCCAGATTTTGCAAATGGCAAGATTTGGTTATTAACTCAATAAAATTTTAAAATGACAAATCAAAAAAACCTCCCAGAAACTGGCTTTGTTCGCCTTCCTACAATTCTAAAAATTTATCCAATTGGCAGATCAACTTGGTGGCAAGGCGTGAAAGATGGCAAATTTCCAAAACCAGTCAAACTTGGACAACGCACAACAGCTTGGCGGGTTGAAGACATTATGGCTTTAATAGAAAACCCACCAAAACCAAATGGCAAAAAAGTTATTGATTAATTTTTTGCTCTTTGGATATGAAAAGAAAATTCAACCTCAATCACATTAAACAAAATTACGCTTACTCGATCAATGAAATTTGTGAGTCGTTTGGAAAGCAAAAAAATACTGTTCATAGTTGGATAAAAGAAGGTTTAAAAGTTATTGATAACAAAAAACCTTTTTTAATTCACGGATCAGATTTGAAAGAATTTTTGCAAAAAAGGCGGGATGATCAAAAGTCAAAATGCCAAGATGATGAGCTATTTTGTGTGAGATGCAAAAAACCACAAAAGGCTTGGGGCAATCTTGCGGATATTTTGATTAAGGCAAAAAACAAGGTTAGCTTGCGGGCTTTGTGTGCCGTTTGTGAGTGTAAAATGAATAAGGATTTTAAGGTTAAAAATTTCGCCTTAATCAAAAAAACCTTCGATATTGGCAAGGTTCACAATCCACACTTAATAGAATGTTTCAATAACACCGCTAATTGTGATTTAAATTAATAAAAAAATACTATGACAAAATACAACCCAAAAAACGAAAGAATTAAGAAAAATTATTATGGTTATTTGATGGAATCGCAAGGCAGAAATGACAAAACTTTAGATCAAGTTAGAGGTTCAATTTTTCGCTTTGAGGAATACATAAATTTTAAAGATTTTGCAACTTTTAGAAAAGAGCAGGCAATTGGATTTAAAAAGCATTTAGCCAAGCAAAAAACTAAAAGAACGGATGAGGCAATGAGCAAATCGACTTTGCTTCATATTTCAACCAACCTTAAACAATTTTTTATTTGGCTTCGTGATCAAAAAGGTTTTGAAAAAATCAAGCTCACCGAAATTGAATATTTTAACCTAAAAGACAATGAAATTGCCGCCGCCAAAGCCAAAAGGTTTAAAAACTATCCAACATTAGAACAAATTAAAAAAGTTATTTTTAGCCTGCCAGACGCAACAGAGCTAGAAAAACGCAATCAAGCCCTAATTGCCTTCATTATTTTAACAGGGGCAAGAGACGCCGCCGTTGCCAGTTTAAAAATTAAACATTTAGACACTTATCAACGATCAATCACTCAAGACCCAAATGATGGGGTTAAAACCAAATTTGGCAAATTGATTTACACCAAATTTTTTCCAGTTGGAAACGACATTGAGCAGGTTGTTATTGATTGGGTGAAATATTTAAAAGAAGTAAAACTTTATGGTGATAATGACCCACTATTTCCAAGAACAAAACTTGCCCACAATAAAGATTTTTTTTTGAAGCACAAGGCTTAGAGCCAATATTTTGGAAAACCACCACCCAAATTAGAGAAGTTTTTAAAACCTCTTTTGAGAAATGCCAATTGCCATATTTCAACCCACATTCATTTAGAGATACTTTAAGCCTGATCGGCAAGCGAACTTGCACTATAGAGCAATATCACGCTTGGAGTCAAAATTTAGGGCATAGTAAAATGAGCACAACCCTTGATGATTATGGCAATATCAGCACTCACAGGCAATTTGAGTTGATTGGTGGAATTAAAAATTTGAATCAAGGTGGGTGTTTTTAATTGTTAATTTGCCAAAAATTTGATTATTAAATTTGCTTTTTGGGTTATTTGTTTAAGATTTTAGAAATTCAAAAAAACTTTTAAACACAATGGCAAAAAAGGATTATTCAAAACTTAACAAAGAAGAGCTTTTAGAGGTGATTAAAAACCTTGAAAGCAAGAAAAAATATGGGCTGGTGTGGGATGAGGAAAAAGTGCCAGAAAAGGTGGTGGTTGATTGCCAGCACCAATTGCCAGTTTTAAAAGAGGTAAAAGATAAAGAAATTATCACCGACCCAAACCAACCAACTCACATTTTAATTGAAGGTGACAATTATCACGCTTTGTCGGTTTTAAACTACACTCACAAAGGCAAAATTGACCTTATTTACATTGACCCACCTTACAACACAGGCAATAAAGATTTTTTCTATAATGATTGTTATGTAGAAAAAGAAGACACTTGGCGGCACAGCAAATGGCTAAATTTTATGAGTAAAAGATTAGAGCTTGCCAAAGAGCTTTTGACTGAAAAAGGGGTGATCTTTATTTCTATTGATGACAATGAAGTGGCTCAATTGAAGTTGCTTTGTGATAAGGTTTTTGGAGAAATAAATTTTGCTGGTCAATGGCAATGGTTTAAGTCTGCAACGCCACCAAATTTATCTAATAAAATTAAAAAAAATTTAGAGTTTATTCTCGTTTATGAAAAACAAAAAAATAATTCAAAATTTCGTGGGATAAAAAAGATTAGCAAAAGTGACGATCCTATTACCAAAATTCAAAACTCTGTCAAAGTTCTAACATTTCCACCTAATACAATAAACATAAAATTGCTCAACAGTAGCATTAAAGCTGGGATTTATGGCACAGAAAAATATCCCAATAAATTATTAAATGATCTCTTAATTGAGAATGGTAAAAATAAAAATCAAGTTTCGTTTGAAAATCGTTTTGTTTGGACGCAAAGAAAATTAGATGAAGAGTTACTGAATAACACAATCATTAATTGCTCTAAAACGCTTGTAA
The DNA here is from genome assembly GCA_945888585.1 of Rickettsia typhi. Lineage (GTDB taxonomy): Bacteria > Pseudomonadota > Alphaproteobacteria > Rickettsiales > UBA1997 > CAMDAI01. Next base: position 3,285 of record CAMDAI010000159.1, read on the forward strand.
TTTCTTACA
>CAMDAI010000160.1 GCA_945888585.1 Rickettsia typhi
ATTTAATCAGCCCACCAAAATTTAACTTAGATGATTTTTCCAATCAGTTAGAAATTGCTCTTGCAACTAAAAAAGTTCCGGTTTTTCAATTGAGAATGAAAGATGTTTCGGATCAAGAAATAATTGTTGCTGCACAAAAATTACAAAAAATTTGTCATAAATATCAAACTAATTTTATCTTAAATGATCGACTAGATCTTGCTCTTAAAATTGGTGCTGACGGAGTGCATCTTGGCTCTGACGATGGAGAAATTAGTGTTGCCCGTAAAAAAGCACCAAAAAATTTTATAATTGGCTCTAGCTGTTACGATTCTAAGCATCGTATTATGGTAGCTTGTGAAGAGGGTACTGATTATGTTTCTTTAGGAACATTTTTTCCAAGTAATACCAAAAATTCTAGCGGTAAACCAACATTAGAACTTTTAAAATGGTGTACCGATTTTATTAATGTTCCTGTTGTTGCTATTGGTGGAATTAATTCTGATAATTGCTTAGATTTGATTAAAAATGGTGCCGATTTCTTGGCGGTAATCTCTTATGTTTGGCAGCACCGAAATGGCGCTGATGTTGGAATCAATTCTTTGATGCAAACAATAAATAATGCTAAATAATATCATTAAAACAGATTGCATAAATATTGTTTTGATAATTCTATCTTTAATCTTTGCAATAATTTTTCCCTTCTGGCTTTTTTTATTTTCCTATGCGGTTTTTGGTCCACTGCATTATCTAACTGAAATATCTTGGTTGCATAAAAAACAATATTTTTTAGGCAAAAATGAGTATCGAATTCTGGTTGTAATTAGTATTATTATAGCCATATTTTTCTGTTTTTCTGGGGACATAAATGCTAATTCTCATTTTGTATTTATTGTTTTTTCTCTAGCGGCAATAATGACCTTAATTTGAAATAATTGGCTGCGTCTGATATCTTTTTTAATTGCATTAATGATAGCATTTTTTTGGCAAAACTTTGTTTTCTATAAAATAATTTTTGCAATATTTTTAACCACAATAATTCATGTTTGGTTTTTTACGGCACTTTTTATTTTATCAGGAGCGATCAAAAATAAATTATTTTCAGGATATTTATCTTTGATAACTTTTCTTTTTTGTTCAGTTAGTTTTTTTCTATTTCTGCCGGAAAAAATATTCGGAGTATCTGATTTAAAATCTTTAGAAATTATTAATAATAGCGGTTTTGATATTCTTAATAATTTAATATCTCAAATTTTTACATTTTCTTCGATTAAAGTTCAGGGTTTTATTGCTTTTTCTTATACTTATCACTATCTGAATTGGTTTTCTAAAGTGAAAATAATTAATTGGCACCAAGTTCCAAAGAAATTGCTGATTCTTTTAATTTTATTATGGATTGGTTCAGTAAGTTTATATATTTACGATTATCATCTGGGTTTAATTTCTCTTTTATTTTTAAGTATAATACATGTTTTTTTGGAATTTCCTTTGAATTTTAAGGCAATTTTAACCATCTTAAAAATTCCTCGTAACATAAATTAATTACCCGAATTTTATTGCATATTACTTCGTTTTGCTATATGGTTAAGCTCCACAGTCAAGTATTAATCAAATTAAGTAAATCAAATTGTTAAAAGCTATTAAATCTCTTAAGATCTCTGGAGAAAATTGTCTTCCAATTATTGAAGGTGGAAAGGGTATAGGTATAACTAATGGAATTACAGCGGGTCACTTTGCTAAAGCTGGTGCTGTAGGTACATTTTCTGGGGTTAATGCGGATTACTATGATGAAAATGGAAAAATAGTTCCAGTTATTTATCACGGAAAAACTAGAAAAGAAAGACATGAAGAGCTAGTTGGATATGGTATTAGAGGTGGTATTGCTCAGGCAAAAATTGCAAGAGATATTGCTGGAAATCAAGGTAGGGTTCATATTAACGTACTTTGGGAAATGGGTGGAGCAGAGCGTATTTTACACGGTATTTTAGAAAGTGCTAAGGGAATGATTCATGGTATTACTTGTGGTGCCGGTATGCCTTATAAATTAGCCGATATTGCTGAAAAATATCAAGTTTATTATTATCCGATCGTTTCTTCCATGAGAGCTTTCCGTGCTTTATGGAAAAGAAGTTATTATAAATGCTCTAATCTACTTGGTGGTATTGTTTATGAAGATCCATGGCTGGCCGGTGGTCATAACGGTCTTTCTAATGCTGAAGATCCAACTAAGCCGGAAGATCCATATCCAAGAGTTGCTGAAATTCGTACTTTTATGAATTCTATCGGTTTAAATGGTGTTCCAATAATTATGGCTGGTGGAGTTTGGAATATTGCTGAATGGGAACATTGGCTAGATAATCCCGAAATTGGTCCAATTGTTTTTCAATTCGGTACCAGACCAATTTTAACCAAAGAATATCCTGTTTCTGATGCCTGGAAAAAAAGATTATTAACTTTAAAAGAAGGTGATGTTTATTTGAATCGTTTCAGCCCTACTGGTTTTTATTCTTCTGCGGTTGAAAATGATTTTATTAAAGAATTAAAGCAAAGAGAAATTCATCAAGTTGATTATCGTTCCAAGCCGGAAGGTGAATTTATTGATACTGTGCCTTTTGGTCAAAGAGGCCGTGTGGTTTATGTTCGTCATGAAGATAAAATCAAAGTTGATGAGTGGATTAAAAACGGTTTTTCTGAAGGAATGAAAACCCCAGATGAAACTTTAATGTTTGTGGATAAATCAAAATCTCAACAAATTTTAACTGATCAGGTTAATTGCATGGGTTGTTTAAGCCAATGTCGTTTCAGTAATTGGGCACAAAGTCCAGAAACTGATTATTCTAATGGTAAAAAAGCTGATCCAAGAAGTTTTTGTATTCAAAAAACTCTGCAAGAAATTCGTGACGGAATTGATATTGAAAATCAATTAATGTTTGCGGGCCATAATGCTTATCGTTTCGGTACTGATCCATTTTATGCTAATGGTTTTGTTCCAACTATAAAGCAGTTGGTTGATAGAATTATGGAAGGTAAATAAATAATTCGTTAATTTTTTCTGCTTACCGAATATTCTAAAATATCAATTAGTAATTGTTTCTCAATGCTATTTGGAAAAATTGAAAGATTTTTCTTAGCCTTAGATTCATATTCCAAAGCCTTATTTTTACTGGATTCTAATGCATTATATTTTTTCATTAGGGCTAAAACTTCCAGAAAAGATTTTTCATCTTTTTCATTTGAAATTAAGTTATTAGAAAAAATTTCTTTTAACCTAGC
>CAMDAI010000161.1 GCA_945888585.1 Rickettsia typhi
AACAATATAGCTAGCATTGGCAATGTGAGAGCCTAAATCAATATGATTATTAAGTAATGAATATGCTCCAACTACTTTACCACCTAATTCCCCAACAAAAGTTGGAATAGAATTTTTAATCCATTTTATATAAATTTCTTCTTTAGTAGTATCTGGGCGGTTAAGGTAACTATCCCCTCTTTTAATGATGCTTGAAAAAATTTTATAAATTTCTTCAAAATCTTTCGCTTCGACTGGTCTTATAATAATTTCTGAATTCATTTTATAAGTTCTTTATTTCAAGCTTTGCTCTGCTGGAGCGGAGCATTTTCTTCCAGTTTGAGAACCAATTTTAATTTCTTTACCACTTTTTAAATCATCCAGAATTCTTATCATGATTTCAGGATTTAAATCTTCGTAATAATCATCATTGATTTGTACCATCGGAGCATTAACACAAGCTCCTAAACACTCAACTTCTTTAATAGTAAATAAGCCATCTTCAGTTACTTGATCAAAATCAACTCCCAATTTATTTTTGCAGGTTTTAATGATTTCTTCACTACCTCTAAGCATGCAAGGAGTGGTTCCACAAATTTGAATTAAATATTTACCTACCGGCTTTAAATTATACATACTATAAAAACTAGCCACCTCATAAACACGAATTGGAGCAATTTCCAACAATTTAGCAATATGCTCAACTATATCTTTTGAAATATAATTACCATTTTGTCTTTGCGCCAAATCAAGGAGTGGCATTACAGCAGATTTTTTTCTTTCAGACGGATATTTAGCAAGAATTTTCTTAGATTTTTCAATATTTTCGAGAGTGAATGTGAAGGACATTTTGTATGCTTAAAATTTTTATTCTTTATAAAATCCATTTTGAAGATCAATTGCAAATTCTGCAACCCAAGAGCTATCAGAACCTGTATTATATTCTCTTTGATTACCTGATTTTTTAGAAATTACAATAAGTTTGCCGGACAAAGCATAAAAATCACCAGATTTATGTTCAACTTGATTATATTCAACAAACCAAAAATCACTTTCTTGATAACCAGTATTTTTAAGTTCAGTTATAAAATCTTCTTTTTCAGATTGGTGAATCAACTTTAATTTGATATCACTAATTAAACAAAGTTTCCTAACCTGACCATTAATTGCAATTGAAGGTGATATACCAAGCTTTTCCATATTATCCATGATTTCTTTGGCAACCAGACAATCATTTTTCTTCATACCCTCTTCAACTCTTTTCAATGTTTCTTGTTTAGTCATATATTTTGTTGCTTTTTATCTAACATTTTTTGCCAAACTTGCTCATTTAAAATAGTAATCTGATCCCCCAACTTTTCTGCAACTCTTTCTCTTTTGGTTGTTGAGGCATCATATATGGAAGCAGTATCTACAATTGGCAAGTAAAAATCAATTAGATTTGTAATTCCCCGATAAAATCTTCTAGTTATATCAATTTCAGGAATATTATGACCACCAGCTCTCACCCTATTTTCAACTCTTTCTTTGGCAAGCTCCGGAATATCAAGATAAAGAAAAACTAAATTCACTAAATAACCTTTCTTTCTAACTTCTTCTATTAAATCCAAATAGTTCTTACCAGACAATGTAGTTTCAATAGCAAAACTTTTCTCGTGTGCAATTAAATCATTTATTCTTTTTAGCATTAATCTACCAGCATAAAGACTTACAGAAGATGGATTTAAAGGGGAAATTCCTGCTGCAATTTTATCAGCATTAACAAATTCATTGGTTTCCAAAAAATCTGGTAAAAGAGATTTGGCAGAAGTGGTTTTTCCAGCTCCATTGGGGCCGGCTATAATATGGAGTTCTTTATCTTCGGCCATAAATTAAATATAAAAACTAATCTAGTTTTTTCCAAATTCTTTTTTTGGCAATGGCAAATAGAATGGTTAGGATAGCTAAGAATATCATAACGGCAACGCCAATTTTTTTACGCTGCTCCATTTCAGGTTCAGAAACAAATTGTAAGAAATTCACTACATCCATAGCCATTTGTTCTTTGGTTGCAACCGTCCCATCTTTATACTCAACTGTACCATCTTCAGCTAATGGAGGAGTCATACCGATTTGACGACCTTCAAAATAGGGATTATAATATTTTCCTTCAGTTACATGAAATTCTTCTGGAGCATTAGCAAAACCAGTAATTAACGAGTAAACGTAATTAGCACCTTCATGTCTGGCTTTGATAATTAATGATAAATCAGGCGGAAGGGCACCACCATTAGCTGCTCTTGCTGCTTGTTCATTGGCAAAAGGACCGACAAAATGATCGGATGGAAGAGCTCCGCGCTCAAACATTTCACCATCATCATTTGGACCATCAGTTACCATATATTCAGAAGCAATTTGTTTGGTCTCAGCTTCAGAAAAACCAATATCCCGCAAGTTACGATAAGAAAATAATTTTAAACTGTGACAGGCTGAACAAACCTCTTTATAAACTTGATAACCTCTCTGGATAGATTGTTTATCAGTTCTTCCTAAAAACCCGTCAAATTCCCAATCAATTTGTTTAGGATGAAGAGCAGAAGTTGAGCCTTCCCCAACAGAAGCAAGAGTATTATTTATAGAAAAAATAATTACTAAAATTAAGGTTGGTAGAATTATGTTTTGGTATAATTTTTTCATTTAGAATTAACAATCTGTTTAATGTTTATATTTAATGGCTCCTTTTATAATCCTCATCGATTGAATCTGGAAGTGGTAAGGTCTTTTCAAATTTACCTAATAATGGAAGAATTACTAAAAAATAAGCAAAATAATATAAAGTAGCGAAGCGTGAAGCCACAACATACAATCCTTCAGCCGGAGATTTTCCGAGCCATCCTAAAAGGATAAAATTTATAATAAATACAGCAAAGAACCATTTAAACATTGGACGATAAGCACCACTCTTCACTTTACTTGTATCTAGCCAAGGTAAAGCAAATAAAATAGCAATAGCACCAAACATCATTAACACTCCACCTAATTTATCAGGAATACCACGTAAAATGGCATAAAATGGTAAGAAATACCATTCAGGCACGATATGTGCAGGGGTTACCATTGGATTAGCCGGAATATAATTATCTGGATGTCCTAAAGCATTTGGAAAAAAGAAAAGAAAATAGGAAAAGATTGATAAAAATATACCAAATCCAACGAAATCTTTTACAGTAAAATATGGATGAAAAGGAATAATGTCTTTTTTAGTTTTAATATCAA
>CAMDAI010000162.1 GCA_945888585.1 Rickettsia typhi
TTAGAAAAGATGAAGGCAAGCAAGTTAGAGAAGTTTTTGAACATCATTTTAAAGTTAATTTAGTTTATATCGATGCTTCAAAATTATTTTTAGACAATTTAAAAGGAATCGACGATCCTGAACAAAAACGCAAAATTATTGGTAAAACTTTCATTGATATTTTTGATGCTGAGGCAGCAAAAATAAAAGATGCTGAATTTTTAGCACAAGGAACTTTATATCCAGATGTAATTGAATCTTCTCACCCAAATAGTGGTAAAAGCCACACTATAAAATCACATCATAATGTTGGTGGCCTGCCAAAAGACATGAAATTAAAATTGCTTGAACCATTGAGAATGCTATTTAAAGATGAAGTTAGAAAATTAGGCATCGAACTAGGTTTAACCTATGGAATGATTTCTCGCCATCCATTTCCGGGTCCAGGTTTAGCAATTAGAATTCCCGGTGAAATTACTTTAGAAAAAATTAAAATTTTACAAGAGGCCGATGCAGTTTATTTAGATGAAATAAAAAAAGCCTCTCTTTATGACAAAATATGGCAAGCCTTTTGTGTATTGCTTCCCGTTAAAACCGTGGGCGTTATGGGTGATGCCAGAACTTATGAATATGTCCTAGCTCTTCGTGCAGTTACCTCTACCGATGGAATGACTGCTGATATTTATCCATTTTCATATGAATTTTTAACTAAAGTCACTAATAGAATTATTGGCGAAGTACGAGGAATTAATCGGGTAGTTTATGACTGTACTTCAAAGCCACCAGGAACAATTGAATGGGAATAAATTGATTTATAGTTAATTGATCTCTAACATTTAAAACCTTATTTTAACCCATCATTATAAAGCACAATGGCAATTTTTGATTTACCTTTTAACAAACCAATCGACAGCAATAAAAAAATTGCTTATGTCAACGCCAGAATAATTGATCCCAAAACTGGTTTTGATCAAAATGGCCAATTATTATCAATAGGTGATAAAATTGCTGATTTTGGTGGCAATATTAAAATTCCAGCAGATGCTGAAATTATTGATTGTAAAGGTAATGTTCTGTGCCCTGGATTAATCGATATTCAAGTTCATTTTCGTGATCCAGGACAATTTCATAAGGAAGATATAACTTCTGGAAGTAAATCTGCAGTTGTAGGTGGCATTACATCTGTAGTTTGTCAACCAAATACTAATCCAGTTATCGACTCAATAGAAACTATCGAATATCTTTATAAAAAAGCCAAAGAAGATGCTTATTGCAATGTTTTAACTTACGCGGCAATCACCAAAAATATGAAAGGTGAAGAATTAACCGACATGGTTGCTCTTAAAAAAGCTGGAGCAGTTGGATTTACTGATGACGGTCTTCCGGTAATGAATGCCGGATTAATGAGAAAAGCTTTTGAAATTGCTAAAGATTTAAATTGTCCAGTAGTTCAACATGCTGAAGATTTAAACTTAACCAACAAAGGTTGCATGAATGAAGGTGACACTTCTAGAAAATTAGGTGTTCGTGGCATTCCTAACATTTCTGAATCAGTTATTGTTGAACGCGATTTGGTTATCTTAGAATTAGTTGGTGGTCATTATCATTTACTTCATGTCTCAACCAAAGAAGCTCTAGAAGCAATTAAGAGAGCCAAGAGAAAAGGATTAAATGCCACTGTTGAAGTTTCTCCTCACCATTTCTCTTTAAATGACACTGCAGTTTTAAAATGGGGAACTAATGCCAAAATGAATCCTCCCCTTCGAAGCGAATCTGATCGTTTGGCTCTGATTGAAGGATTGAAGGATGGAACAATTGACGCAATTGCTACTGATCATGCTCCTCATGATATCGATTCTAAAAATAAAAAATTAGAAGAAGCTACTTTTGGAATCGTTGGAGTTGAAACCATGCTTCCTCTTTCTCTTGCACTATATTACAGTCAAACTCTATCATTAATTAAATTACTTGGATTAATGACTTACAAAGCCTCTGATATACTTCATCTTGATCGAGGCAGAATCAGAAAAGGTTCTATTGCTGATTTGGTATTAATTGATTTAAATTACGAATGGGAAATCAAACCAGAAAATTTTTATAGTAAATCTAAAAACTCCCCTTTTTTAGGAACTAAAGTTAAAGGAAGAGCGGTTAGAACTATCGTCTCTGGCAAAACTGTGTATCAAGCTTAAAAAATATGAAAGAAATTTCAGGAAAGATTCAGAATTCACCAGCTTCTAAAATGTCATGTAAAAAACCGTCTATTTTTCTTGGTATAATTATTACTCTTGGAATTGTTTACGGCGATATTGGAACGTCTCCTCTTTACGTAATGAAAGCAATTATATCTAATAAAATTCTAGATGAATTAATAATTTACGGAGCGCTTTCTTGCATTTTTTGGACATTAACTACGCAAACAACATTAAAATATGTTGTTATAGTTTTAAGAGCTGATCGCAAGGGTCAAGGCGGTTTACTTGCTTTATATTCCTTAATTAAAAAAGGCAGAAATTGGTGGTTAGTTCTTTTTGCCATGGTCGGGGCCAGTATGCTTCTATCTGATGGATTAATAACTCCCGCAATTTCAGTATCTTCAGCAATAGAAGGTTTAATAATTGTTTATCCCAAAATAAATACACTTCCCATCGTCATTACAATCTTACTTGGGTTATTTTTAATTCAACGACTTGGAACCAATATTGTAGGTAGAACTTTTGGTCCAATCATGCTTATGTGGTTTTTAATGATTGGCGGATTCGGTCTAATGAATATATTAGAACATCCAGGAATCTTAAAAGCAGTCAATCCACTTTACGCTATTAAATTACTAACTCTCTACCCTAACGGATTTTGGTTACTTGGGGCAGTATTTTTATGCACTACCGGAGCAGAAGCTTTATATTCAGATCTGGGACATTGTGATCGCAAAAGTATTCGTCTGGGTTGGATATTTGTTAAAATATGTCTTTTACTTAATTATTTTGGACAGGGAGCCTGGTTATATCAAAATATCGGAAATGTAATTAATGAAAATCCATTTTACGCAATGATTCCGGATTGGTTTTTAATACCAAGTATTATCATTGCAACTCTAGCAGCAATTATTGCCAGCCAAGCTCTAATTAGCGGCTCATTTACACTTATAAATGAAGCTACTCGTCTGAATTTATGGCCAAAATTTGAAACCAAATATCCAACCAACCAAATGGGACAAATCTACATCCCACTAGTTAATACTTTTT
>CAMDAI010000163.1 GCA_945888585.1 Rickettsia typhi
CCACTAGCAATAATAGTTACATCTGCCTCAAAAATATTAACAATTCCCTCACTTAGATCAATCGCTACTGCGCCATAGCAAATATCTTGATTTTCAACCAATAAATCAGTTACAAAAAATTCATTAAAAAATGTCACATTATTCTTAAGACATTCTCCATAAAGACTGTGAAGAATTGAATGACCAATATCATCTTTGGCTGAACAAGCTCGATAAACCATACCACCATTACCAAAATTGGTAGTCTGCCCACCATAAGGACGCTGATAAATTTTACCATTATCAAATCTGGCAAAAGCTACTCCTATTTTTTCCAGATTATAGATTGCCTCAGGAGCAACTTTACACATATATTCTACTACATCATGATCAGCTATAAAATCTCCTGATTTAATAGTATCGTAGGCATGCCAATGCCAATCATCTTTTGTTTTATTACCAAGTGCAGCATTAATTCCACCTTTGGCAGCAACTGTATGACTTAAAGTCGGAATAACTTTGCTAATAATTGCAATATTTTTAATACCGGATTTCAAGCAGGAAATTGCCGCCATCAACCCAGCACCCCCAGAGCCAATAATTATTACATCAAATTTTCTATTAACTAAATTCATTACATAATTGTGATTGAGAATAAGTAAGGCGTGGGCATTGGAGATTTACATTCTTGATCATTCACTATAACGCCAAGTTTTTAAAAAAAAATAAGGCTTTTAAAATATAATTTTTTATTGTAAAAAAGCTCGTGAAAATCATCGCTTGATTTAAATTCTCTAAAAAATCTACGTTAAATAATGACAAACAAAAGAAGAGTTGTTGTAACTGGCATAGGAGCTGTAACGCCGCTTGCAACTGGAGCGCATAATACTTGGAAAAAATTAGTTCAAGGTCAATCCGGATTAGGAATGATCGATTTATTTGATACCGTCAATATTCCAGCTAAAGTTGCTGGACAAGTTAAGTTTGGCGATGGCGAAGGATTATTTAATCCTGATAATTTTATTGATCCTAAAGAGCAAAAAAAAATGGATCGCTTCATTCATTTTGCCATGGGAGCTGCTGAAGAAGCTATTAAAGATTCAGGCTGGATCGCTAATTCAGAAGAACAAAAATTTAGAACGGGTGTAATGATCGGCTCTGGCATTGGTGGTCTTCCATCTATTGAAAAAACTACTTTGATTGTAAAAGAAAGAACTGCTAAAAAAATTAGTCCGTTTTTTATTCCAGCTAGCTTAATTAATCTAGCTTCAGGGAATATATCAATTAAACATGGCTTCATGGGTCCGAATCATGCAATCGTTACCGCTTGCGCAACTGGTAGTCATGCTATTGGTGATTCAGCTCGTATTATTGAATATGGCGATGTTGACGTTATGGTTTGCGGTGGTGCTGAAGCAACTATTTGCGAAATTGGCGTTGGTGGCTTTGCTGCAATGCGTGCTCTATCTACTAATTTTAATGATAATCCTACTGCCGCTTCCAGACCATGGGATAAAGATCGTGATGGCTTTGTCATGGGTGAAGGTGCGGGAGTTTTGGTTTTGGAAGAATATGAACATGCTAAAAAGCGTGGCGCCAAAATTTATGGTGAAGTTATCGGCTATGGAATGTCAGGCGATGCTTATCATATGACCGCCCCTGAAAGCAGTGGCAGAGGCGCAACTTACGCAATGAAATTAGCTCTAAAAAATGCTGAATTAAATGTTGATAATATCGATTATATCAATGCACACGGTACCTCAACTCCATTAGGAGATGAAATTGAAGTTGGCGCCATTAAGAAATTATTTGGTGATCATGCTTATAAATTATCAGTATCTTCAACTAAATCTGCAACTGGTCACTTACTTGGGGCCGCCGGAAGTGTAGAGGCAATTTTTAGTTTACTTGCCATGCAAGATAATGTAATTCCGCCAACTTTAAATTTAGAAAATCCATCTGAAGGATGCGATATTGACTTAACTGCTAAAATTGCCAAAAACAAATCAGTAAATATTGTTATGTCAAACTCTTTTGGATTTGGCGGAACAAATGCCTGCTTAATTTTTAGAAAAATTTAGAAAAACGTGTTTATTAAGAGAATTTTTGAAACAACCTGTACCTATATAACTTCCTTTGTGATTTTATATACTGTCTTAGCATTCTCTTTAATAATGTATTTTAATGCTCCTAATAGTTATCACTATGAAGATAAAAAATTTATTATCGAACACGGTTTAACTCTAAGAGAAGTTGTAGAAAAACTGCATAAAGAACATATCATTAGAGATCCTGAGGCCTTCCTATATATAGCTCAACTAGTAAAAGGCTATAATCCAAAAGTACGTTATGGTGAATATTTTTTCGAAAAGAATATCTCTTATTATAAGATCATGCACAAAATTCATAAAGGTTACATTGCCTTTAGAAAAGTTACCGTTGCTGAAGGCTTGACTACAAATTCTACCCTAAAAATTCTTGACGACTCTGCTGGATTAATTGGAGAAACTCCCGATAATATTCCTGAAGGATCAATCTTGCCGGAAACCTATTTTTATTCATATAATGACACTAAATCTGCAACTTTAAAAAGAATGCAATCAGCAATGCAAAAAACCATTGATGAACTTTGGGAAAAACGTGACAAAAACGTTCCGCTTCGAAGCAAGAAAGAAGCTATTATTTTAGCCTCAATTGTTGAAAAAGAATCAGGAATTGCTTTGGAACGTCCTAAAATTGCTTCAGTATTTACAAATCGCCTAAGAAAAAGAATGAAATTGCAATCTGATCCAACCATAGTCTATTCATTTACCATGGGTGATAGAAGCTTGGAAAGACCAATTAAAAAAAGTGATATTACCAATGGCTCCCCATTTAATACTTATAATATATATGGCTTACCACCGACTCCAATTTGTAATCCGGGAATTGAATCAATTAAAGCTGTATTAAATCCACCACAAACTGATTATTTATATTTTGTTGCCTCTGGAATAGCAGGATCTCATAATTTTTCATCAAACTTAAAAGAACATAATGATTATGTTCTAAAATATTACCAATCAAAATCTGCACTGCCAAATCCCTAACCAATAGTAAAAACTATTTCCACGTATTATCAGGTTGATTATAATTATGCTTCTCAATCTGATTATTTAATTCTGAATTTTTATCTTCAATATCATTGTTTTCTACTAATTTCTTAGATTCATTGACAATCGAATATTGTTTTAATTCC
>CAMDAI010000164.1 GCA_945888585.1 Rickettsia typhi
ACTTTGAAGGGGTTACATTTAAAAGCGGATCTGATTTGGAAGAATATAGAAATCGCAGTGTTAAAATTAATCAAAGAGTAGAAATGAAATATCAATCTTTATTAAAAGAGATTCGTCAATAAAATGTCAAAAGTTGCAATTATTGGCTCGGGCATATCAGGTATTGCCGCCGCCTACTACCTGTTAAAAAAAGGATATGAAATTGATTTGATCGAATCATCAAGTGATATTGGTGGTCGTATTGGAAGTGTTCAATGGGGAGAAAAATGGGTAGATTTTGGTGGTAAAAATATAGGTTATAACTACAAACTCTTTCGGGAGTTTGTAGCTGACCAGGGAGATTTTCATTATGAATATTTCGGTGTTAATACTTCTAAAGTTGTTGCCGGAAAAATTGTTACTATTAATCGGGAAAAAAATCTTAAATCTTTGTTAAACACCTTAAAATTAGCTAATCCACTTGATTTAGTTAAATTATTTTATTTAGTTAAAAGAATTAAGAAAAATCAAGATGAAGGTTTTTTAGGGTCTCCATTTTATAATAAATTATCCAAAAAATTAGATCATAAGCCGCTATCAAATTATTTTAGTGATAAATGTTGCAATAATCTTATCAGGCCAATGACGGTAAGAATGAATGGGGCTGAGCCTAATGAATGCTTTATAGGAAATTTTGGTTCCAATTTAAAAATTGCCTTTGATAAATATGATCAAATTCAAGAAGGGATGCATTCAGTAATAGAGGCTTTTTCTTCTAAAGTTAATATTAGAACCAACATAATGGTAACTGATGTTATTATTGAAAATAATGAAACAAAGGGAATAAAAATAGTTAATCAAGATAATCAAGAAGATTCACTTTTTTATGATAAGGTTGTTATTGCTACTCCTGCTTATGCATCCAGTAAAATATTAAAATCTAGTCTACCTCCAATTTGTAATTATTTGGATAAGATCAGATATAATCCTGTAACCATTATGATTACTGAATATCAAAATCAAGTTTTCGATTCTGATGTTAGGGCGATGGTTTTTGATAGGGACTGCGCTTTAAGCAATGCTGGAGCTTATGGAATTAAAGATTTAAATTTAGTCAGATATACTTTTAGCGGCGAGGCGGCGAGAGCAATAATTAATTATAATACTTCTGCAGAAGAATTGTTAAAAATAGTACAAAAAACTATGCCAGATAAATTTAATATTAAAGATAATAAAGTAATTAATTCTATTCATCGTCATTTCAATAAAGGTCTTTGTTCATATAGCAGTTATCATCATCAAAATCTAAAAGAGATTCAAAATAATTTATCTTCCGTTAAAGGATTATATCTAACTGGAGATTATTTTTCTGGGGTGTCAATTGAATCATGTTTTCAGTCTTCTAAACAAACTACAAGCCACATTCAAACTAAGTAATGTATGAATATAAAATCATTTTTTAAAAAAAGTTGGGATGAAGGAACTCAAATTGGTAAATTAAATTGCTTAACTACTGTAATACTGGGTACGAGTGCTCATTTTTGTTTTCCTTTCATTTTTAAATATGTTTTTGGTATTTATGAAAATTTCTTTCTAAGAATGGTGGCTTCACTACTATGCACTTCTCTTCTATTTATCTATAATAGAAAGATAACTACTGCCGTATCAATTTATTGGCATTTTGTATTTATTTTTGTATTGCCATTTATATTTACCGTCAATCTTCTCAAAAGTAATTTTAATGAATTATGGTTATATTGGGAAATATTTATGATTTTTGTGTTAATCACATACATACCAAATTGGTTAATATTCTTGATAGATTTATTAATAGGAGTTGGTATGGCTATTTTTTATTATTTGCTTACCCCATCTTTGGTTCCGTTAACTCTAAATTTTAATGTAATATTATATTCGATAGTTGTTGTTTTTAGTGCTCTTGTTGGGGTGGTTTTTGCTTATAATAATAGAGCAACTTCATTAAATAAGCTAAAAGAACAATATCTTCAATTAACTTCCATGGCTGGTTCAATTGTGCATGAAATTCGTAATCCTTTAAATGCGATTAATCTTTCTGTTTTTGCTTCAACTGAAGTTTTAAAATCAAATCAGGAAAATAAAATTTCTGAGGCTTTGAAATATAATGGTGATATTTCTTCTTCTATAAATAAGGCTAATGAAATTATCAATATTGTTTTAAGCGATCTTAAAGATAAGCCAATTGAGGCAAGTGATTTTTCTTATTTAGATGCTAGTAAAATTCTTCCAGAAATTGTTAAAAAATATGGTTATTCTTCAGAGATAGAGAAACAAAAAGTAAAGTTAGATGTAACTTTAGAAAATAATTTTATTTTTAAAGCTGTAGAAGATCGTTTTACTTTTATCATCTATAATCTTTTAAAAAATGCCCTTTATTATCTTAAGGAATATCCTACTTCTATTGTTACGGTTGGAGCTGAAAAGAGAATAATAAAAGATAGAGAGTATAATGTTGTTTATATTCATGATACTGGCCCTGGTATTTCTTCTGATATTTTTTCCAGGCTGTTTGATGATTTTTTTACTTCGGGTAAAAAAGAAGGAACAGGATTGGGGCTGGCCTTTTGTAAAAAGAATATGAGAATTTTTGATGGTGATATTATTGTGGAATCACAAGCGGGAGAAAATAATCAAAATGAAAAGAAAAATGGTTGGACTAAATTTTCTTTATTATTTCCTAAGTTAAGTGAAGAAGAGATAAAGGAAGCCTCAATTAAGGCTCGTATGAGAAAAATTCTGATTGTTGATGATCAGCAGGTTAATTTGCTTACTGCCAAATCAAGAATTGAACAAAACTTACCAAATATCATTTGCGATATGGCTAATAGTGGTTTTCAGGCTATAAATCTGGCTAAAAACAATAAATACAGTTTAATTCTTATGGATATTCAGATGCCAGAAATTGATGGCATTGCCGCTACCAAAGAAATTAGAAGATTTAATCAAGATATTCCAATTATTGCTTTTACTTCACTTGATCTAGGCTCATTTTCAAAACAGGTTAACTGTTCAGTATTGGAAAGTGATTTTAGTGATTGTTTAAATAAAAATGCTCCGAGAAATATATTATACCGCTCTATAACTAAGTGGATAACTGATATTAAAGATGATTTTCCTTACTTGGGTAGCAAAGAAGAATATTCAAGACTTCATGGTAAAAATATTCTTTTGGCTGATGATCAGGAAATGAATTTAATG
>CAMDAI010000165.1 GCA_945888585.1 Rickettsia typhi
AATCCGCCTCCAAGAAACCCCGAGCCTTCTCTGAGAGATTGCGAATCTCTATCTTTTTCCTGATATTTGAAATCAGTCATAACATAGCCACCGCTGCCATAAATATTTACCATTTTATATCCATAACCAAAAGAATAATATGGTCCATAATTTTGATTAATTTTATTACCGTAACGATTATAAAATACTCCAATTTCACTATATAAATAATCTGAATATGGTTCTTTATCGCTTATTATGCCATTAACCAAGTTAAAATTTTTACTAATTGACAATCCATAGCCATAATCATTCTTTCTAAAATTTCCTTTGCTTTGGGATATCGCTGAACTTTCCAGAATGATTGCTGAATTCGATTCTTTAACTGACAGAACAAAAAAAAATACAGAAAGAAATAAATTCATCTTAAATGAATACATATCTAAAATTTTATAAAATTAAAAATTAAGTAATAGCTATCTTTAACTTTTAATTTACTTATTTGCAAGGGAATCATTTTACGTTTGATAGTTATTTATTGAGTTAAATTATCAAATCAAAAAGTTTTGAAGAAACTTTTTATAAGTAAACAATAAACTTTACTTTTAGAAAAAGATGTATTATATTGATTTAGTTTCTTTTATCAAAAAACTCAAAAATCTCTATGGCTATTATAAATATATCTGGTTCTAATATTAAAGGATTATTTTTTAATTATCTTCAAAACAAATCAGGAACTGAATCTCGTGGTGGAAATGGTTATTACGATACTTCACTTGGCAAAACCCTTTATCAGACTGCTGATGGTTTAACAGTTATCAATTCCTATGGCTATTACGGTAAATGGCAAATGGGTGAGGCAGCCTTGGATGAAGCTTTTCTCTATAAACCTGATAGTACTGGTGCTGCTTGGGATAATAATGATTTTATAGGGAAAACAGCTTCTGGTACTCTGGCATGGACTGATATTGCCATAAAATTAATGGGAATTAATACTGACGCTACTGGAAAGATAACTTCTATTAAATTAGGGGCTGCACAAACTTTATCTAAGAATCAATCTATAACCCAAGATGCTGCCAATACAGCTTTTATAGGCAAGCAGTTAACTGATTATGCTAAAGATTTAATTAACATATTCGTTGCTGGTAGGCTTAATGTCATAGAAAAACCTACAGATCTTAACTCTTTTCAAAAGGCTTTAGCTTATGATGATCCAAATGTTGTTGGTGATGAGGCTTGGAATTATACTCCGACAAAAGAGCAAATGGTAATTTCTTCCGAGTTGCAAAACTATGCGATAAATTCATTCTTGATTAAAAACTGGGAAAATTATGTAGCTGGTAAATTAACTGAAGATAAAAATAATGATGGTAAAAATTTTGAGGTTACTCAGTATATTGGTCAAACAATTAAAACCAAGCTAGATACTGCAACTAGTAATTTTAATGGCTTAAGCACATCTGATCTTTCTAAATTAGGAATTACCAAAGATGCAAGTGGCAATTATTTCCAAACTGTAACTATAACAGAATCTGGTATTTTGGCTGCTATTCATATTGGAGGACAAGGAAATTTGAAAGAGTTTCTTGATAGTCAAGGAGCAAAAAATTGGAATGATGGTCTAAACAATATTTCCATGTATATATTCAAACATGGCGGTTATGAAACTCAGTATGGCACAACTGTTGTGTCTCGTGATTCTGCATCAGTAAAAATTGAATATAAAAGTCCTTATAATTTTTATTTTGGTCCTAATGATTCAAATAATCCATATTCCGATCCAAATGGGGAAGATTTATCTAAAACAGGGATCTATTTCGATCAAAACTTGGGAAGATACGTTCAAACTGGTTATGGCAAAATAGTTGAAACTGATACTAGGCCAATAAGTCAAATAGCTCAGGAAGTTTTATATAACTGGATGGCTAATACAAAAATTTTGGCAATTCCGGGAAATGATCTGCCATCTTTAAATAATGGAAGTTTTTCTTATTCAATTAATTTATCAATTTATGGTTCTGGTGATAACGCTACTACATATATTTTTAGTAGCTTAAATGATATTGAAGTTGCTTTTGGACACTCATTTGAACAGGAAATAGAATCGATCTATAGTGCTAATTTTCTAAATAATCAGACAATAAATGGAGCAGATAATATTGATGATCAATTGTCAGGTGCAGCAGGAAATGATACTATCCATGGATTAAGCGGAAATGATAC
Organism: Rickettsia typhi; assembly: GCA_945888585.1. Classification (GTDB taxonomy): domain Bacteria; phylum Pseudomonadota; class Alphaproteobacteria; order Rickettsiales; family UBA1997; genus CAMDAI01. The sequence continues at coordinate 2,206 of CAMDAI010000165.1, forward strand.
TATTAATGGCAGTGCTGGTAATGATAAACTTTACGGAGATGATGGCAATGATACGATTAATGGTGGAGCTGGAAATGATACAATTGATGGCGGAGATGGTAATGACACAATTAATGGTGGTTCAGGAGTTAATAATTTAACTGGTGGAGCTGGAAATGATATTTTCATTTTTACTCCAGGGGCAACTGATACAGTGAAGGATTTTAAAATTTCAGCTGATAAAATTAACTTCTCAACTTTATCCTATACTTCTTTTGATCAAATTAAATCACTAATAATTTTTGGTTATTGGTCAGATGCAAATAGTTGGGCAAGTGAATATAAAATTTCATATTCTGACTTTCAGGCTTTATCTACAAAGCCTGCATCAGCAAGTGTTTATATAAATATACCTGGCTATAATATTAAGTTAGAAAATGTAACAACCCCAGGTTCCATTTCTGGTAGTAATTTTGTTTTTTCTGCCCCTAATAGCTCTCCAACCATTACAACGCCAGTAACTAATCTAGATTTTAACGAATCAAATTTTGATTCATCAATCACCAATACGGTTGTTGCTGATTTAAAAACATTTTTCCGGGCTACTGATGCTGAGAATAATGATATAAGCTTCAAACTGGTAGATGGAAATGGTAATAAAGTTGATAGTATTACTTTAGCTGATAAGGGAATTATCACTATTGTTAAAAATGCTAATGGTAGTTATTCGCTAAATTTTAAAGCCACAGATAAGGATTTTTATGGATCTGTTTCTGGTTTGCAAATAGCTGTTTTAGATAGTAATGGTGCGTTTATTACTACCAATTTATCTTTTAATGTAATAGGTGACGATGCCGATAAGCCGGTTATTGATACTTCTAGCATTAGCACTTCAGATACAAGTGAAATATATTTTAATAATAATTCTACCCCAAGTAATTCAAGTGACGATAGTTTAGTAATCAAAACCTCTCAAACAACCCAAAATATCATCATTGGCAAAGTTCAGGATTTTGATTTTAAATATGAT
>CAMDAI010000166.1 GCA_945888585.1 Rickettsia typhi
GTTTGCCGTATTTGTTCAGATTTCAAAACTTATCAGGATCGTGATTTATCTCCGGAAGTTTGGCAATATTTAAAAGATCATAAATTCTTTGGAATGATCATTCCTAAACAATATGGCGGACTTGGATTTTCAGCTTATGCTCATAGTGCGGTTGTCCAAAAATTAGCTTCTAGATCAGTTCCTTTGTCAATTACTGTAATGGTACCAAATTCACTCGGGCCTGCTGAATTATTACTTCACTATGGAACTAAAGCTCAACAAGATTATTATTTGCCAAGATTAGCAATCGGTGCTGAAATTCCTTGTTTTGCACTAACTGAACCAACCGCAGGAAGTGATGCCACTTCTATTATTTCTGAAGGTATTCTATTTAAAGATTCTGATGGAATTATAAAAATTAGGTTAAATTGGAATAAAAGATATATTACACTTGGATCGGCTGCAACTTTGATTGGTCTTGCTTTTCAACTGCGTGATCCGGAAAATTTACTTAAAAAAGGTAATGATTTAGGAATTACTTGTGCTTTAATTCCGCATAAAACTCAGGGTGTGATTCAGGGCAGAAGGCATGATCCATTAGCTACCCCATTTGTTAATTCTCCGCTCAATGGTGAAAATGTCATAATTGATATTGATGCGGTAATTGGTGGCGAGTCTGGTTTGGGTGGTGGCTGGAAAATGCTCATGGAATGTTTGGCAGCTGGGCGTGGAATTTCTTTACCGTCAACTAGTGCTGGTGGTTCAAAATTAACTGCTAGAGTTATTACTGCTTATTCTAGCATTAGAAGACAATTTGGTGCTTCAATTGGAAAATTTGAAGGTGTAGAAAAAGTTTTGGCTAGAATTGTTGGCAAAACTTACATGTTAGAAGCAATGCGTAGCTTTACTGCTGGCGCAGTTGATTTGGGTCTAAAGCCTGCGGTTGTAACTGCAATTGCCAAATATCATGCAACTGAATCTTTCAGACAAGTTATAAATGATGGTATGGATATTGCCGGTGGAGCTGGAATTATCAGAGGTCCACGTAATTTACTTGCTAATGCTTATTTTTCTGTGCCAATTTCAATTACGGTTGAAGGTGCTAATATTATGACTAGAAGCCTAATTCACTTTGGTCAGGGTGCCATTATGTGTCATCCTTATGCTTATAAGGAAATTGAAGCTCTAGAAAAAGGTGATTTAAAATCTTTTGATAAAATTTTATTTGCTCATTTAGGACATGTTTTTAGAAATAAAATCAGAGCAATTTTACTCAGTTTAACTCGTGGCTATTTATTTATTCCTCATACTTGTGGAATAATTGGAAAATATGAAAGAAAAATTGCTTGGGCATCGGCTAGTTTTGCTTATTTAGCTGATTTGGCCATGATTATGTATGGTGGAAATTTAAAGCGTAAAGAAAAAATCAATGGTCGTTTCGGTGATATTTTATCAACCATGTATATGGCAGTTTGCGTTCTTAAAAGATATGAATTTGAAGGTAAAAGAAAAGAAGATGAAGTAGTAGTTGAATATATCATGCGTGATTTGTTTGGTGAGATGCAGAAAGCTTTTGATGGTATATATCAAAATATGTTTGGTGGATTATTAAAAATATTAATATTGCCAATTGCTTTCTTTTCTAAATTAAATGCCTTTTTATGTCCGGCAACCGATAAATTAGAACATGATTTAGTTAAACAAGCTGTAAAAACTGGTGAATTTCGTGATCGTTTAACTGCTGGAATTTATGTTCCGAAAGAAAAAGATGAAGCTTTAGGACGTCTTGAAAATGCTATGATTCTTTTTGAAAACTCTAAGACAGTGATGGATAAAATTAAGAAAGCAATTAAAGCTAAACAAATAATTAATTCAGATCGGGTTGAAAAATTAATTACTGAAGCTTTAAATAAAGATATTATTAGCAAATCTGAAGCAAATCTGATCATGGAAGCAGAAGCTGCAGTTTATGATGCTGTGCAAGTTGATGAATATAGTTTAGAAAATTATAAAAAAGCTCATTAATTTTATATTAAAGTGTTAAACGCAGACGAAAAGATAGCCGAAATAGTTAATGGTATAGCAAAATATACCAAGGTTAAAAATCACCTCACTATATTGTGTTTATCTTTGGCTGGAATAAGTGTTTTATTTTTTATCATTTATGGTTTTGTAAATTCTAATCAAGCCATTCAATTTGTTGCTGATCATAAATTTGATGGTAAAAAATTGGAAAAAGTTATGACTAATCCCAGAATCAAATTTGAATATAAGGAAAATGAATTTTATGATATAAGGGCTGGAAGTGCTATTCACAAGGATGGAGATCAAGACGATATATTAATGTTTGATGTTTATGCTGAAAATATTTCGGGAAATATTAAAGCTGGTGAATTGTTAATTTCCGACAAGGGAAACAAATTATTTTTTAGTAAAAATCCGGTTCTCACTATCAGACAAGTTAAAAAAGATTCTTTTGTACAAAACTAATAAGAAGTAAGAAATGGCATTAACCAAAGGTTTAAAAGATTTTATTAAATCTGAATCTGCTGTTGGAATATTACTATTTGTTGCTGTTATTTTTTCTACTTTAATTGTTAACTCCCCTTTTTTTGATAATTATTATAATTTTTTTGCAACATTAATTCCTCTTAATATTCCTCTGGTTGGAATTTATAAGGAGATGAATTTAAGGATGTGGGTTAATGATGCTTTAATGGCAATATTTTTTCTTTTAATTGGTTTAGAATTAAAACGAGAAATTTTGATTGGTGAATTATCTTCAATTTCAAAAATAATTTTACCTTTAGTTGGTGCCATTGGCGGTGTTATTTTGCCGGCTTTAATATATGCCAATATCAATTTTAATGATGAAACAAATTTAAGAGGGTGGGCAATTCCAACTGCAACCGATATTGCTTTCGCCATTGGAATTTTGGCTATATTTGGTAATAAAATTTCTAATTCTTTAAAAATATTTTTAGTGGCATTAGCAGTAATTGATGACTTGATTGCTATATTAATTATAGCAATTTTTTATAGTAATGATTTAGCCTTGATATATCTCGATTTTGCCTTGGTAATTTTGTTAGCTTTATTTGCCTTGAATCGCTTTAAAATTGGCAGTCTTTGGCCTTATATGATATTTGGCTCAATTCTTTGGATTTTAATTCTAAAATCAGGAATTCATGCTACAATTGCTGGAGTTTTATTAGCTTTTTTTATTCCGGT
>CAMDAI010000167.1 GCA_945888585.1 Rickettsia typhi
AAGCCAACTAGTTCAAAAGATCCTTATGCACTTAGAAGAGCAGCTCTTGGAATTGTTCGCATTTTAATCAATCATAAAATTTCTTTGCCGTTAAAAATAGTTATCGATAAGGCTTTGAATGCTTATCCATCCAAAGTTATAAAGGAAATCTATTCAGACAAAACTGGTGGTGAAGTTAGTGAATTTAAGCAGAAATTATCGCTTGAAATTATTGATTTTTTTGCTGAAAGGTTAAAAGCCTTTTTAAAGGATAATTGGAATATAAAGGCTGATGTAGTTAATGAGATTTTTGCTACTGATTTGCCAATACTAAAAGATAATAAAAAATGTAATCTGATTTTTCTTGCAGATAAAGCAAAATTTATTAATGACTTTGTTTCTAATCCGCTGAATTTAGAGGTTCTAGCACTTTATAAAAGAGCTGCTAACATTGTTGCAATTGAAGAAAAAAAAGATCAAATTAAATATCCAAACAAGCATCACGAAAATCCGTCTTCTGGTCTTTTAGAAAATAAATATGAAAAACTTTTATATAAAAAAGTAAAAAACATCACTTCTAAAATTAATAAATTAACTAAAAATAATAAATATGATGAAGCATTCATTTTATTAAATGATTTGCAGCATCCTCTTTCTTACTTTTTTGATCATGTGGTGGTGAATGTGGAAGAAAAAAATGTCAGAACTAATCGTTTATTAATTCTGGCAAATATCAGAGATTTATTTGATGGAATTTTTAACTTTTCTAAAGTTGAGTATAATTAAAAAATCTTGGTATTTTTTTTTTGCCTTTCAAAGTATTTTATTATCCACTTTTTCGTTATCTATACTACTAATATTTATCAATTTAACTACTATTGACCGCCCTTCTTCCATTTTTTTCTCAATCTCAAATCCTATTTTGCTTCTAATGTTTATGATCATGATGGTGCGAGTAAATTGCAATATTATTGATCTTATCTTTTCCAAATAATGATAGATATTCCGGATGTTCGCTAATTGATTCTGGATTACCATGGCAGCAGATGTGGTGATTAACACAAATTACCTGATTAGTTTTTTGCATTACCATATGTAAATCATGAGAAATCATTAAAACTGCACAATGTTTTTGCTGTCTGATCTCATCAATTAATTGATAAAATTCTCCTTGAGCAGCAATATCCATAAATTGAGTTGGTTCGTCTAAAACTAAAATTTCTGGATTTTGAATTAAAGCTCGAAGCATGGAAACTTTCTGCAATTCTCCACCAGAAATTTCGTGAATTGATTTTTGTAAAATATTTGTCAGTCCTAATCTGCTGGCTAACTTCTCCCGATTTTCTTTAGAATTATGATTTTTTAAACTACTTAAATTAATGAAATCAATAACTCGAATCGGAATAGTATTATCGATGATTAGTTTTTGTGGCATATAGCCAATTTTATAGTTTTTTTCGATTAAAACTTCACCTTGATTTGCCTTAATGACGCCAATTAAAATTCTAGCAATAGAAGTTTTTCCACCACCATTTGGGCCAATTAAAGTGGTTATTTCGCCCTTTTTTAGCTGTAAATTTATATCTCTTAAAATTTCATTATTGTTTAATTTTAATGAGATGTTTTTTAACTCTGCTGCGATTTGCATTATTTATTTTGAAAAATGAAGAAAAGTAAAAATAGAAATGCCATATTGTCTTTGATCAAGCAATTTAAAACATTCATCCAATTTAATTGCTTCTTCTTTAGCATGCTCAATTACAATTAAAGCACCGTCTTTAATCCATTTTGCCATAATTAAATTATCTAAAGTTTTATTAATTAAATCTTTAGAATAAGGAGGATCAATAAAAATAAAATTATATTCTTTTTTTGTGCTAAAAATTGGCTTAGATAAATCACTTTGAAAAAAAATTATATTGGTTTCTTTTAACATTTCGGCATTTTCCTTGGCAATTTGTAAATGCTTGGCATTATTATCAACTAAAGTTGCCGATTTTACGCCTCGTGATAAAGCTTCAAAACTAACCGCTCCACTACCACAAAAAAGATCAAGTAAATCAGAGTTACTCAAATCAAAATCAATCTCTTTCAAAATTCTAGATGAGCTTAAAATATTAAATAAACTTTCACGATTGCGATCCGTTGTTGGTCTTAAATCTACCAATTTAGAGCAATCAACCAAAATCCTTCCTCGATATTTCCCTGAAATTATACGCATTTAATATCTATTTTTATCTGCATAATAAATTCCAAGTACCTTTACAGATTTGGAGAAAAAACCTAATTCTTCTAATGCCTGAGCTACATTTTTTTGATTAGGATGGCCCTCAATTGAAATAAAAAATTTAGCTTGGCTGGAAGAAGTTCCGCCTGGAATATAACTTTCCAATTTAATCATATTAACATTATTGGTAGCAAAACCTCCCAATACTTTATATAAAGCTCCAGGAATATTTCTAACGGTAAAAAGTAAAGTAGTGATAACTTGACTTTTAATTGGATCTGGATCAATAGCATTTTTTGAAATTGCAACGAAAGTAGTGATGTTACTGCCACGATCATCTTCCAAATGTTCTTCAATAATTTCTAAATCATTTAATTTGGCGGCTAACTTAGAACAAATTGCTGCTTTTGACTTATCATTGGAATTTTTGATAAATTCCGCAGCTTGAGCAGTATTAGAATGATTAATTAGCTTAACTTTCATTTTGGCTAAATGGTTTTTACACTGCATTAAAGCCTGAGGATGAGAGTAAACTTCTTTAATATCTTCCAATTTAGTTCCAAAAATTGCAACTAGATGATGTTCAATTTTTAAAAAATGTTCGGCAACAATCGATAAATTGCTATCTTGTAATAAATTATGAATTTCAGAAACGCGCCCAGCATAGGAATTTTCAAGTGGAATTATACCTAAATCAACCTCTTTTGCGGCAACTAATTCAAAAACTTCATTAAATGAATTGCAGGGAATCGCTTGATATTCTGGATAAAAATCTAAACAGGCCAAATTTGAATTGGCTCCAAATGTGCCTTGAAAAGCTATTTTTTTGGTCATTAAAATTACAAGAGATGATTTGACAATTTTGTTTATTTGTACAGAATATAAGGCCTCGCGAAAGCATTTTCAATAAGTTTATTTGATTATTAAATATGAGTAAAACTTGGAATGTTGATTCTTGGAGGAAATTTCCTATCAAGCAACAGCCTATATAT
>CAMDAI010000168.1 GCA_945888585.1 Rickettsia typhi
ATTTCAATAATAGTATTAATTTGCGATACTTTGTCTTCTCTGATTAAATTTCTGACAGCATTATTAGCCAACATAACTTCATAAGCAGCAACTCTTCCACCACCTTCTTTTTTAACCAATCTCTGAGAAATTACTGCTTTTAAAGAAACTGACAGCATTGATCTAATTAATTGTTTATCATCTGGAGGAAAAACATCAATGATTCTATTGATAGTTTCAGATGCAGAATTGGTATGTAAAGTTGCAAATACTAAATGCCCAGTCTCAGAAGCAGTAAGCGCTAATCTCATTGTTTCCAAATCACGCATTTCACCAACTAAAATCACATTTGGATCTTCTCTTAAAGCACTTTTTAAGGCATTAGCAAATGACATAGTATCAGAACCAACTTCTCTTTGATTAATCAAAGATTTTTTACTTTTGTAGATAAACTCTATTGGATCTTCAATTGTAATAATATGACGATTATGATTTTCATTAATACTATTGATCATTGCAGAAAGAGTTGTTGATTTACCACTTCCAGTTGGACCAACAACCAATACCAAACCCTTATGCAATCTACATAATCCATGAACAACTTTTGGTACCATTATTTGATCTAAACTCATCGATTCCGCAGGAATCAATCTTAAAACTGCTGCAGGACCATTTATTGATCTAAAAGCATTGACTCTAAATCTTGATCCATCTTTAACCGGAATTGATAAATCACATTCCATGGTATCTTTATAAATTTTCTGCTGATATTCATACATCATACTATTAATCATCTCCATCATCAAATCATCACTAAGCGGTGGAGCATCTGTAATAGGTAATAACTCTCCATCAACTCTTACAAAAGGAGCGTGTCCCGAAGATAGATGTAAGTCCGAAGCTTTATTAACAATAGCATAATCTATCATTTTCTGCAAATTTGGATGCAATTGTAATAGAGACATAAATTTATATTATATTTTATTTTTAATATATTCAGCCCTTTGTCTAACCTGTACAATCGGAACTGATCGGTCAATATCATTACTGTTAGTATAATTATCAATTACATCTTGATATAAATTTAGAGCCTTTGAATATTCTTTAGCTTTATCATAAATTACTGCCAAATTAAATTTATATTCTATTTCATTCGGGTCTAATGCAATTGCCCTGTTTAACAAAAGAATAGCCTGATCTGATCTTTTTAACTTATCATAAGACATTGCCGATCTAGCCAATATATAAGCTGAATTTGGACTTTGCGAAGTTAGTTTAGCAAGCATATAAACTGCATCGGTTGGCGATTCTTCAACAATCAGCTCCAATAAATTACCAACTACCTCATCTTCATCTTCATAATCAGATTTTAATAACTGATAATAAAGATTTTTAGCTTGCTTATATTGACCAAGTTTATGATAACAAACCGCCAAACTAAATCTTATATATTGATTTTTTGGTTCACTTATAAGAATTTTCTTATAAAGCTCAACAGCAACTTCATATTGACCAATAATCATCGCATTATAAGCCAACTTTGATTTATCAGCATTTTTTTGGTTGGTTTTTGGTTCAACCGCAACAATTTCTAATTTTGGTGCATCAGGATCATCTTTTGCTTCAGCTCTATCAATTGATAATTCAGAAGTGCTTGCTTTAATTTTTGATTTTTGTGAAGAATTAACTAAAGCTTTTTCAATTTCTTCCATAGCCTGAGCAGTTGAAACTGAATCTTGAGCATAAACTTTATTATTAAATAATAGACTAGAAATTGCGCCTAAAAACAATGTTACAAAAATAAAAAATGAATTATTTCTCATATCTATTTAATTTTCTTACAATTTTTAATATATATTATAACTGACATTACCGAAGCTGGTGTAACTCCTGCAATTCTTGAAGCTGAACCAATTGTTTTTGGCCTAATCTTATTTAATTTTTCTTTAACTTCATTAGATAAGCTTTTTATTGCATTATAGTCAATATCATTTGGGATTTTCATATTTTCATCTTTTTTGAAAATTTCAATATCCTGATTCTGTCTCTTTAAATAAGAGCGATAACGTGCTTCAATTGCAATTTGTTTTTTGTTAGATTCTTTAATTAAAACTAATTCTGGCCAAATTTTTTCTATAACAGAAAAATCAATATTAGGAAAAGATAAAAGCTGCATAGCACTACGCTTTACTCCATCTTGTCTGATATTAATTCCAAGATCCGACAATTTTTTTGGTGACATGGTTAAATTATCTAAAATTTCTATGTCAAATTCAATGGAGGATTTTTTTTCACTAAAACATTTAGCTCGAAAATCGCTAACTAATCCAAGCTTAATTCCAAGCGGAGTTAATCTAAAATCAGCATTATCGGCACGAATTGATAAACGATATTCCGCTCTAGAAGTAAACATTCGATAAGGCTCATTAGTTCCTAAAGTAACCAGATCGTCAATCATCACACCTATATAACTTGAGGAACGATCCAGTATAAATTCTTCATTTCCTTTTTGTGCTTTTATCGCCGCATTAATTCCGGCAATAATACCCTGCCCTCCAGCTTCTTCGTAACCTGTTGTTCCATTAATTTGGCCAGCAAAAAATAAATTAGCAATTTTTTTAGTTTCTAAAGTTGAATATAACTCTCTAGCGTCAACAAAATCATATTCAATAGCATATCCTGGTTGAGTCATCACCACATTTTCTAGTCCAGGAATAGTTTTTAGAAATTGCAACTGAATATCAGCCGGTAGGGAATTAGAGATACCATTGGGATAAATAATATCAGTATCTAAACCTTCTGGTTCTAAGAAAATTTGATGTCTTTCCTTATCAGCAAAGCGATGAATTTTATCTTCAATTGACGGACAATAGCGTGGACCAATTCCATGAATATGTCCACCATACATTGCCGATTGAGAAAGATTCTCTCTTATAACATCATGAGTTTCTTTAGTCGTATAAGTTATGTAGCAGGAAATTTGCGGAACTTTAATTTCATTATTCAAATAAGAAAATGGATTAGGAGGATTATCACCAGGCTGAACTTCTAAATTAGAATAATCAATCGATTTAGAATCAATTCTTGGAGGAGTTCCGGTTTTTAATCTTCCTAAATTAAAATTATATTTCTTTAATGTCTCCGAAAGTCCAACCGATGGGTTTTCTCCCACTCT
>CAMDAI010000169.1 GCA_945888585.1 Rickettsia typhi
GGAGAGCTTTTATTTGCCTTTGCTGCAATTTTAACGGTTATTACCGGTTATATATATCTTAAGGTTGGCCTTAAAAATATGTAATAATTTTATAAATATTCAAACCAAATTTAATGAAAAATTTATTAATAGTAGAATCTCCAGCTAAAGCAAAAACTATTGGAAAATATTTAGGTAAAGATTATGAAGTTGTTGCTTCATTCGGACATATTAGAGATTTACCAAGTAAGTCTGGATCAGTTAATCCGGATAATGACTTTGCTATGGATTATCAAATTAGTTCAAAATCAACTAAACATGTTAGTGAAATTGTCGCTAAGGCAAAGAATTGTGATAATTTGATTTTGGCGCCAGATCCTGATCGTGAAGGAGAATCAATAGCTTGGCATATTCTGGAGATTTTAAAACAGAAAAAAGCACTCAAGTCTACAACTAAAATTCAAAGAGTTGTATTTAACGCTATCACTAAAAATTCAGTTACAGAGGCAATAAAGCATCCGCGTGAAATTGATATGGATTTAGTTGATGCGCAGCAGGCTAGAAGAGCTTTGGATTATTTAGTTGGCTTTACTCTTTCACCAGTTTTATGGAAAAAGTTGCCAGGCAGCAGATCGGCGGGTAGAGTTCAATCGGTAGCGCTTAGAATTATTTGTGATCGTGAAGATGAAATAGAGGCTTTTAAATCAGAAGAATATTGGGATATTAAAGTTGATCTAACTAATAAACTCGGCCAAAAAGTTATTGCTAATTTAACCCATATCAGTGGAAAAAAATTAGAAAAATTTTCTATTACAGATGAAACAAGAGCCAAGGAGGTTTCTAAAATACTGGAAGAAAAATCTTATAATGTTTCGGAAGTTAATAGAAAAGAAGTTAAGAGAAGGCCATATGCTCCTTTTACTACATCATCATTGCAACAAGAAGCTTCACGTAAATTAGGTTTTACTGCTAAAAAAACCATGCAGCTTGCTCAGAAGCTTTATGAAGGAGTTGATATTGATGGTGAAAGTCAAGGTTTGATTACTTATATGAGAACTGATGGTGTTTATACTACTCCGGAAGCAATTGAAGCTGTTCGTAATTTTATCAAAAAAGAATATGGTAATAACTATCTACCAGCAAATCCTATAATGTATAATAGTAAGGTTAAGAATGCTCAGGAAGCCCATGAAGCGATTCGTCCTACTGATTTTTCTTTGCCTCCAATTCAAATTAAAAAATATTTAGAAGCAGATTTTTTTGCTTTATATGATTTGATTTGGAAAAGAACGATTGCTTCTCAAATGCAAGATGTGGTAATGGATCAAGTTTCGGCAATAATTATAACTAAGTCAGCTTATGGAGAATTGAAAGCAATTGGTTCAGTGATTAAATTTGATGGATTTTATACTTTATATAAAGAAGTTGATGAAGATAGTGAAGAGGAAGATGAAAAAATTTTACCAGAATTAAAATCGGGCGATGTTCTAGATTTGATTAAGGTCAATCCGGCTCAACATTTTACTGAGCCACCGCCAAGATATAATGAGGCTAGTTTAGTTAAAAAATTGGAGGAATTAGGAATTGGTAGGCCATCTACTTATGCGTCAATTATTTCAGTTTTGCAGGATCGTGAATATGTAAAATTGGAGAAAAAAAGATTTACTCCAGAAGAGCGTGGAAGATTAGTAACAATGTTTTTGAAAGAATTCTTTGCTACTTATGTTGAATATAATTATACGGCAAAATTAGAAGATGATTTAGATATCATCTCAAATGGTGAATTGGATTGGAAGAAATTTTTACAACAATTTTGGTTAAATTTTAATCGCAATATTAAAGAGGTTGGAGAAAAGTCAATTACTGAAATATTAGAAGCAATTAATAAAAAGGTTGGTCCACATATTTTTGGTCTTGATGAAAATGGAAATGTAAAAAATAAATGCCCATCTTGTGATACAGGAATGCTTGGAATTAAAATTGGTCGGTATGGAGTTTTTGTCGGATGCTCTAATTATCCGGAGTGTAAGCATACTAGCCAGATTGATCAAGGAAATGCTGGTAATAAAATGGAAGATGGACAGGTCAACAAAGAAAGATTTGATGAGCCAAAATTGCTTGGTGTTTACGATAATGAAGGTAGTGAAATTTTCTTAAAAAAAGGTCCTTATGGATTTTACATTGAGTTACTAAAAAAGGGTGAGATAGAAAAAACAAAAGAAAAGATTGAGAAAAAGACTAAAGAAAAAACAAAAGAAAAGAAAAAAGATTCTAAAGCTAAAGTTATTAAACCTAAAAGAGTTTCGGTTCCCAAAAGTATAGCGGTTGATGAAGTTAACTTGGAAATGGCTAAAAAATTATTAACCTTACCAAGAGAAATAGGGATTAATCCGGAAACTGGTTTAAAAATTGTAGCTAGTATTGGTCCATTTGGTCCATATTTACTTCATAACGGAATTTACGCTTCAGTTAAAGAGGATAATATATTAGAAATTGGGTTGGATAGAGCGATTACTGTTATTGCCGAAGATTCTTTAAAGAAAGCTGCCAAAGGCAATAGTAAGAAAAAATCCTATCCTAAAAAATCAATTTCAAAAAAAAATAAAGGCAAAAAATAAATATGGATTCTCAAAATGATGAAATTTCAGGGATAGATTTACTTGAAAAATCAATTGAGAAGATCATTCATCCTGCATTTTTATGTAAGGTTAAAAAAGACAATTGCTATGATTTAAAAATAATTAGTTGTAATCAAATTTTTTTAAATCGGTTTAATTTAAGTCGTTTAGAAGTAATAGGCAGTAATTATAATTTATTATTTGAAAATATAGATTTTGGTTATATTTCTGATTCTCAAATGCAGTATGGTAATTTGTTAAAAGCAATTAAAACTTTTAATCCGGCCATTTCAAACATATCTATTAATCATCCACGCAGTACTAAAAAAATTGGTGATTTTAAAATTATTTTTACTCCCAGTGATTTTAAAATAGGGGATAGTTTATACTGTACCTTTATTTTTGAAGAATTATTAGCAATTGAACATCAGTTTGAAGAACGTACCATTGAAACATTAACTCATAATCTAGATAGAGCTATACAAAATGAGCGAGTTTTACATCAAATTAGTAATTTAATAGCATGCGATTTAGCCATTAAGGAAGTTGCTGA
>CAMDAI010000170.1 GCA_945888585.1 Rickettsia typhi
GGCGAATATTACTGGTCTTTGCTGAATTTTTTTAAATTAAAATAAATTATTATAGCTAGATGAATAATTCATTATTACAAACTTCTAAAAAACTCTATATCAAAACCTATGGTTGTCAGATGAATGTTTATGATTCTGATCGAATGAATGATTTGATGGGTGCGGTTGGTTATGAAAATACCGATGATTATATTGATGCCGATATGGTAATAATTAACACTTGTCATATCAGAGAAAAAGCAGCAGAAAAACTTTATTCAGATTTGGGCAGAATTAAAAAACAAAAAGATAAAATGGCCGAGCAGGGCCGTAAAATGATTGTTGCAGTTGCGGGTTGCGTGGGTCAGGCTGAAGGTGAAGAAATTTTTAGAAGAGCGCCAGTTACTGATATTATAGTTGGACCGGAAAGTTATCAAAGTTTGCCTGATTTGGTTGGAAAGGTAATTCGTGATAGCAGCAAAGAAATTGATTTGGAATTTAAGCCAGATAATAAATTTGATGTTTTACGGGAAGTTCGGGAAAAATCTGAAATTGGCGTTAGCAGTTTTTTATCAGTACAAGAAGGTTGTGATAAATTTTGTACTTTTTGTGTAGTGCCTTACACTAGAGGTGCTGAGTTTTCTAGATCAGTAGATAAAATTTATGAAGAAGCGCAAAGTTTAGTTAAAAAAGGCGCTAAGGAAATTTATTTTCTGGGGCAGAATGTTAATGCTTATCATGGTACCGATGCTGGTGGTGAAGTTTATAATTTGGCTAAATTAATTAGAAAGGTAGCCGAAATTGATGGAATAAAAAGAATTCGCTACACTACTTCTCATCCAAGAGATATGGATGATGAGCTAATTGCAGCCCATGCCGAAGTTCCTCAGCTCATGCCCTTTTTACATTTGCCGATTCAGTCTGGATCCAACAATATTTTGAAGGCAATGAATCGCAAACATACCAGACAAGATTATTTTAAAATTATCGAAAAAATCAGAAAAGCAGTTCCCGATATTGGCTTATCTTCTGATTTTATTGTGGGTTTTCCTGGAGAAACCGAACAGGATTTTAATGACACTTTAGACTTAATTGAAAAAATTGGTTTTACGCAATGTTATTATTTTAAATATTCCCCACGCCCAGGTACACCAGCTGCGGAAGCCAAAAATCAAATTGCTGAAGAAGTAAAAGAAGAGAGATTGTCAAGATTACAAGCGCTTTTAACTAAACAGCAAAGCGAGTTTAATAAAAAATTTGAAGGGCAAATCATGCCAGTTTTATTTGATCGAATTGCTACTAAAGGAAAATCTGATTCAAAAGTAGGCCAAATCATTGGAAAAAGTCCATGGTTGCAATCAGTGGTAATCGAAAATAAAGGTGACCTTTTAGGTAAAATGGTAAATGTTAAAATTCTAAAGGCCAGGCCAAGTAGCTTGGTTGGTGAGGTTTTTTACTCTTCATAATTAAGTAGCTGGATAAATTTATTCAAATTATCACAATAGTAAATTGTCTTAGAGTGACGTTACCAGATTACCTCAAATCCTTAAAATGAAAGCCTATCATAATTGAAAATTACAGTGTCAATATTTTCAATTTTCTACAATTCAGATTTAACAATTTGCATTATATTTAAAGTTTAAATAATAAATCTTTCACCAGATAAATTTCTAAACCAAGAAAATTTCTAAACCCAAAATATGCCTCAAATCAGTTCCAAAAATCATCCAAATAAAATTATGAAAAAAACTCTTAAAACAATAATTGCCACATTATCACTTTTATTAATTACTTCAGTAATTTCTATTAATGGAGCTAGGGCGGAAGAAGTAAAAAAGCAAAACAAAACAGAAATACAAAATCAAAAAATCACTTATACTAAAGCTGAAGAAGAAACAGTTTTAAAGAAGATAGATGATCTAAATAAGAATAATAATTTGGAATATGGGAAATATTTAACTAGAAGAGAAATGTTGATTAGGTTAGATATGATGAAGAAAAAATATCCAATCAACTGGTATTTGGATATGATGAAAGGGTTTGATTTTAATAATTGCGAAGATGTTTCCTATCTATCTGATTATCACTGTGCTCAAGACAAAATTTTATATCAGGTTAGCCAAGATAAAATAATTAGTGTTTTATTGCATTATGATGATTTGTCTGCTGACTATTTCCGGTTGCTTGAAGAAAGAGATGAGTTTAGTTATCCTAGTTACATGATTCACATTGATTCGTTTATGGATATTTTCATGCTAACCCATCATCTTGATAGTTATGTAGAGCATTGGAATATGTATTCAATTAATAAAATAGGCTCTATGGAAATATCAGGCATGATAAAAAATAAAATTATCTTAAATGCTTACAGGGCATATTTAGAGAAAGAAAAAGATGATTGCCACCTATCCATAATAAGAGAATTACGTTTTAACAATTAATTACAAACCTAAACCAAAAAACTTATGAAAGACTTTCATTTTCAATATTCACCACTAGATAGAAATTTAGTAATAACCAGCAAATCTGGAAAAAGAATTTCTCCTACACGATGGGCCTCTTCTGATCATCAAGGTTTAGATCTTGCAGCATATAAAACCAACAATGTTATTGCCGTTTCTAATGGTGAAGTGGTAAGAGTTATTGCAGGAGATCCAATTGAAAGAAACAAAGATTACGGTAATGTTGTAATAATAAAACATCCATATACTGATTCTGATGGTAAGGCACAAATTGCTTTAACTCTATATGCCCATTTAGATAGTGTTGATGCCAATATTCAAGAAGGAACAATCATTAATTCCCAAACAATATTAGGTAAGGCTGGAGCAACTGGACAAGGCGTTAGTGGGCCACATCTGCATTTGGAAATCATTGATGGAAATGCAAAAATATCCCAAAATGGACCAACAATACTAAATCAGATTATTGCAGTTGGTAAAAATGAAGAGACAAAACTTAGTATTGGAGTAGGTGGTAAAATTGGCCGTCAAAAAGACCTAATTATCCCATCATTAAAAAACCTCGCCATCTCTAAAGCTCTTTCTTCTCTAGAAGAGAACTATCCAGGAATCAGTCTTAAATCAATTTCCCAATTATCCGAAGAAGAAAAACAGGCAATTGTTAATAGAGCAACAGCTATTTTTTCTGGTGATTATGATATTAA
>CAMDAI010000171.1 GCA_945888585.1 Rickettsia typhi
CTGAAGTTACAATTGCTATGGAAGCTAAGCAAAAACTTGATAGTCAGGGAATTGATACAAAAGTAGTTTCAATGCCTTGTTTTGAAATATTTGAACAACAACTAGAATCTTACAAACAGGAAGTTATTGGCGGAAAAAATATCTTAAAAATTGCCATTGAAGCAGGTGTCAGACAAGGTTGGGATCATTATATTGGAACTGATGGAATTTTTATTGGAATGAACAGCTTTGGAGCTTCCGGTAAATATGAAGATTTATATGAATATTTTGGAATTACTGCAGATAATGCGGTAGAAAAAATTAAATTCCATCTGCAAAAAGCCGTTTAATAAAACCAATTCCATATTTTATAATCTCATCTTAAAGAATTAAAATGGATTTTATTATTAACCAATAATTTATTTTTTTAACATGCGTAATTTTATAAGATCAATTAGTACTTCTGACCCATTTCGTATTTTTTATCCAATCTTAACATCCCACCCGACATTACTAGATTTTCCAAAAAAAGATGTATTTAAAGAAGCGAAGTTTTATGCCGAAAATGCTCTTGAATTCAGAAATTCTATAGAACAATTCAAGCGTAACCACGAAATAGGAGAAGTTCTTACTTGGGGAATATATGATTGTGATGGTGGTGCAAAAAAGCCATTTGGCTCTTTTACTTTTCAGAAAATGATGAGCCAATCCATAGCAATTAGTGGTTATAAAAAACAATTATTGGAAGAGCAGAAGCGAATTATTCAGAAATATACGAAACATCCTTTTGACGCCTCTATGACATTTAATATCGATAAACTTACCATAGGTCACAGCGAACTTGATTCCTTAGCGTTGATAAATCGTGATATTAGTGAGCTTGATTTGATATCAGAAGGAATAAACAATCACTGTAATGTAATCGAGAGAAAAATTAATAGTAAGGAACCGATTAATCCTGATGAAATTCGAGAGCAATATAGAAGCGTAGTGAGTAAAATTGATAATTTTGAAAATAGAACTGATAGATTTCCTATAGCAAATATATCTCAAATACCACTGAAAGGATCACGGGGACAATATAGAATCGGTAGTGAAAATCTAGGAATGGAAGAAGGAAGAGCGGATATTAAGCAAAAGTTACAAGAAATAGCACTTATCAATGAAGAATCTGGTGCGCCTCAATTTGAGTCGCTAATTATCGCAAATTGCACAACTCCAGATCAGGTTGAAGATTTAAGAGGGTTAATTAGAGAATCTGGCATACCAACATCAAAATTGCCAGTTATGCCACTGATAGAGGAATATCTTAGTGATGATCAAATGATAGCTCTTATAAAAAAAGTGGATGAAAAAATAATGGTTGCCTGCAGTGATTCTGTTGCAAGAATGCTTTATAGTGGAGCAATTTTTACCATTGCCAGACTGCAATCATTTGTAATTGAAGAAAATGAAATAAGATCTACAAATAACCAACCACCATTAATAATCCAGTATGGCAAAGGGTCTGAACCAAATCGGTTTGGTACAAATAATATTGGTTTTGGTGGGATGATTCATGTTGATTTTAAAGAAGTTCCCCTCACGGTGCAAGGTCAGCAAAATATAGCGGTAGTATCAGATCCAGAGTATTTTAATTATTTCTTTAAATCACTAATGCAATCAAAAGGATGCTGTACCGAAGATATAGAGAAAGCAATACCAATTTTAAAACAAATATACAATGAGTCTCAAAACACGATAGAAAGCTGTAATTCAAAGAATTTTACTGATGTGTTTTCTAAAGGGTTTGTAACTGATATTGTTAAATCCCTTGAAAATTCTGGCGTAAGGGCAAAAGTGATAAAAGATGGAGATGATGTTAAATATCATGAATGTCGAGCAATTGGTAAATCAGCCATACAGGAAGAATGTGGTTTTTTTAATGATATTGTCGCGCTTGCTGCATTGAATGAATCTGATATTGATAAGCTTGTGGACAATATAGACAACCCGTTCATACAATATTATGTAAATGCTATGACAATACTTTATCAAAAATCAGATGTGAGAGTGGCCGAAATTTCGATAAAAGATAATAATTTTTTAAATAAACTTAAGAAAGGAATGTCTTGTTTTGAAAGTTTAGTAAAAAAACTTGAAGAGGCAGAGCTTCCACCAGAAACAAAAGATAAATTATTTGCAATGAAATTAGATGATAAAAGAGAATCCTATGGCTTGGCATTTCTTTCAAAAGAAGAAACTAATGAATTGATAGGAGAATATGAAGAAGAAAGATTTAAGGCGGCAACTGCACGTATAAATCAAGAAAAAATGCCAGAACGAATATATAAAAATAGAATTCAGAAATATACCGGTAGATCTTTTAGTACCATGTCTAACTACAAACAAGAATCCATGGAAGATGAAAAAAGGCCGAAAACTTCTTGTTTAATTGAAGAGATTGAATCTTTAGTTAAAAAAGAAGCAGAGAAGATCTTCCAATAGACATTTTTATCAATTTTTTGATGCTTCAGAATCATATAAACAAGAAATTATCGTTTCAAAAAGCATTTTAAAATTTTCAATTAAAGCTAAGTTGGAACCTTTATATTAACAAGAACAAAATCATTCATATTTAGGTAATAGTTTCATCTCAATTTTAACTAAAATACTAAATCAACGTTAGATCATCATGGTAAATAATAGATAGTGTTTAGGGGTTACATCAGATTCTCTAAACTGATCTGATAAAACCAGCGATGGTTTCTTTTAGAATTTCATTTTCAATTAAAAATGAATCATGTCCGGCAGTGCTGTCAATGTTAATTAAACTGACATTTACGCCAGAAATATTTAGAGCTTGGGCTAATTTTTTTGATTCTGATGGAGAAAAAAGCCAATCATCACTAAAAGAAATTACACAAAATTTTGCCTTAGTTTTTTTGAAAGCATTGCTTAAAATTCCACTATTTTCAGCTTCCAAATCAAAATAATCTAAAGCTTTGGTAATGTATAAATAAGAGTTGGGATCAAAGCGTTCAACAAATGAATTGCCTTGATGGCGCAAATAGCTTTCTATTTGAAAATCTACTTCAAAACCAAAAGATAAATCATTTTTATCTTGTAAATTTCTTCCAAATTTTTTATGTAGTGCCGATTCAGATAGATAAGT
>CAMDAI010000172.1 GCA_945888585.1 Rickettsia typhi
GATACTTTAAGCATTTTTCTTGAGTATTTAATTTTGCAAATATTTCGAAGATATTCATTTTTTAAAACTTTTTATTATTAATAACTTAATGAATTAGACAATAAAAGGCTTTAAAGAAAAAGTCAAGTCTTAAAGTGTACAATTACCAAGTTTTGTTAGAAATTATAAGAAAAATCCTCTTTAAAGTTGTCTAGACTCTAAAAAATTAATGAAATAAAAAACTGAATCCATATGAACGAAATTATTTGTCCACATTGTAAAAAAGTTTTTAAGGTCGATGAGGCTGGTTTTGCTGATATCCTTAAGCAAGTTCGAGATCATCAATTCGAAGAAGAATTGGAAAACCGACTAAAACTTGCCGACAAAGAAAAAGAAAGCGCTATAAAATTAGCGGAGGCAAATATTAGAAGTTCTTTACAAGGGCAGCTTGCAGAAAAAGACAAGGAACTCACAGAGCTAAAAGCTCGAAGTGAGTTGGCATTAACTGAAAATCTAAATAAAAAAGAAACTGAAATAACACAACTAAAAGCAAAAATTGACAACATTGAAGTTGAGAAAAAACTTGCTGTTAATGAGGCTGTGCAAAAGGTTGAGAAAGAGCGGGACAATTTGGTAAATGATTTAAATACCAAAGAACTAGAAAAACAAAATCTTGAAAATTCTTTAAAGCAGCAATTTTTAACAGAATTGCAAAGCAAGGATACAATCATCAAATATAAAGACGATGAGATTGCTCGTGTTAAAGATATGAAGCTTAAACTTTCGACTAAAATGCTAGGTGAAACACTTGAGCAGCATTGTGAAATCGAATTCAACAAACTTCGTGCTACCGCTTTTCAGAAAGCTCACTTTGAAAAAGATAATAATTCAAAGTCTGGTAGTAAGGGTGATTTTATCTATAGAGAAACAGATGAAGCAGGCAATGAGATCATTTCAATAATGTTTGAAATGAAGAATGAGGGTGACGAAACTGCTACAAAGAAAAAAAATGAAGATTTTTTTAAAGAATTAGACAAAGACCGTACGGAAAAGAAATGTGAATATGCGGTTCTTGTTTCGCTTTTAGAAGTTGAAAGTGAACTCTATAATGCAGGGATAGTTGATGTATCTCATAAATTCACCAAAATGTATGTTGTCCGACCTCAATTTTTTATTCCTATTATCACGCTTCTTCGCAATGCAGCCATGAGCTCTATGAAATATAAAGCAGAGCTGACTTTAATAAGAAGTCAAAATATTGATATAACCCATTTTGAAGATAAAATAGCCAGTTTTAAAGAGGGGTTTGCAAAAAATTATGAAAAAGCTAGTCAAAAATTTAAAACTGCTATTGATGAAATTGATAAAACCATTGATCATCTTCAAAAAACCAAAGAAGCTTTGTTATCTTCAGAAAATAACCTTCGCTTGGCTAATAATGAAGCGGAAGAACTAACTATAAAAAAATTAACACGTGATAACCCCACAATGACCGCAAAGTTTAATGAGTTATTGGATAATACTGAATAAACTAAGGATAGCTGAAGGTAATTAACTATAGTGACCCCCAACGCCTAGACCACCTTTCCTTGTTTTCAAAGGAGGAAAATCTGATAAATTTTTAAGAAAAAAATTACGAGGAAAAATTAGCAAAATGAAAAACCGTTTACACGGAATTTATGAGAGACTCATCAATAGTTAAAAATTAATTAAATAAAACTTGTATCACAAATGATTATTAATAATACTGATAACTATTATCAGACAATCTATTTTGAATTACGTAATGTTTCAAACCAGCATAATTCTATTTCGAGAAATTTTAGAAGTTGCTTTAGTAATTGGCATTCTTGCAGCCGCAACAGTTGGTGTTAAAAGAAGAAGCTGGTGGATTATTTGTGGCCTAATATTAGGAATTTTTGGTTCAGTAATTATTGCTTTTTTTGCTGATAATATTTCTGAATCACTTCAAGGAAAAGGACAAGAAGTTTTTAATGCCACCATATTATTAATTGCAGCTATAATGATTTCTTGGACCTTAATTTGGATGAAAAAACACGCCAAAGAAATTTCTGGAAATTTAAAAAAACTAGGAAAATCAATTGTTGATGGTGAAAAATCAATTACAGCAATTTTAATTGTAGTTACATTATCAACTTTACGTGAAGGCGCTGAAACAGTCTTGTTTACCTATGGCTTATATAATTCAGGTACTAGTCTATATGAAATAATATGTGGAGCTGGAATTGGATTGTTGGCTGGTATTATTGTGGGATTTAGTATGTATTATGGATTACTAAAAACTGGAAAACATTTTTTTACTGTAACTAGTTGGATATTAATTCTTTTAACTGCTGGTATGGTGTCAAATGCCTTCGGATTTTTGGTCAGCGGAGATTTTGTTCCGGCATTAAAATATCCTATTTGGAATAGTTCATTTTTAGTTTCCGATAATAGCATTACAGGAATTACTCTTCATATGTTAACTGGTTATATTTCTAAACCATCTGGAATTCAAATTTTGGCATATCTATCAACTTTGGTATTATTACTTATCGGAACTAATACTAACAGATTTTTTCGGCATAATAGATAAAACTGGTTGCTAAAAACCTAATTTTTGCAATACAAAGATAGCAGAAATTCAATAGCTTTTTTCTTCCTATCTTTTTTAATCCACGATGCATTTTTATTCTTTCTTAAATGAGAGATTTTACCTTCTAAACTAGGTAGTATTAGGATTTTTTAATTGAGATCTTCTTTGTAAGTAAGGGAAGCAAAGGCTGATCTGATATGGCCATGTCTAAAACCAACTTGATCATTTCTTTCTTTTAAAAAAAATCGGTGTTTTTCTTTAAGTACATAAAAATTATCAGGATCAATTTTAAACCTATCATTAACTCCTTTAACTCCTGCCCGCATCTGCTGTTGGTTTATCAGTAATATACCTTCTGATAATTGCTTTTTGATGGAAGTGGCTCATTTGAATTAGAGTACCAGGGATAAAGTTTTTTGATATTATTTAAAAATCCTCTTTTGCCATCTAAGGTAAAACTACAGAAACGATAATTAGGCGCTTCTGATAAATACCTACATTCTCTTAAAACCTTTACTA
>CAMDAI010000173.1 GCA_945888585.1 Rickettsia typhi
AACAGGTATCATCAGTCTTTGAAGTTGAGGGATTATCTTCAAAATCTAGTAAAATAGCTGATGCAGAAGCGCAAATCAGGAAATTAAATGAATATATCGGTGAACTTTCTGTAGAAAATAAATTCTTTAAAAAAAACTTAAAATTTTAAAGAAGGAGGATCTGATGAAGATGGTCGATAATGATTTTACTGATTTATCGCTAAGGTCACAATTTGAGTTACTGAGCTTGAATCGCAGCAGCTATTATTACAAAGCGGTTGCTTCCAATGACTCAGATGTAGATATTGCTAACCAGATTCATGAATTATGGCTTAAATATCCGTTTTATGGTTATCGCAAAATAACAGCAGTGCTAAGACGAGAAGGTATAATTATTAATCATAAGAAGGTCCAAAGATTAATGAAACAAATGAATCTGGCAGCGATATTTCCAAGTAAGAAAGGTAATTATAAAAAAATTAGTTATAATCAGCTTTATCCTTATTTGCTTAAAGATTTGAACGTAATCAAAGTAAATCAGGTCTGGACTACTGACATTACTTACATTCGTATGAATGAAGGTTTTATTTATTTTTTAGCGATAGTTGACCGCTTTAGCAGATTTATATTATCAGCATATTTATCAACCAGTCTTGAGGCTGAATTTTGTGTAAATACGCTGATTATTGCTTTGAATAAATATCATAAGCCGGAGATCTTTAATACTGATCAAGGAACTAAGTTTACCAGTTTTAGTTGGACAGATTTATTAGACAAACAATCAATCAAAATCAGTATGGGCGAAACACGAGCCCTTTAGGGCAAAAACAGTCCAGTGGACTGTTTTTAGTAAGTGAGCCAGTAACAGCTATGCTGCTTACTTCGGCAAAGGCAGATGCTTTGATAATATTCATCAGGAAAGACTCTGGAGAACTATTAAATATGAGGAAGTTTATTTAAAAAGCTATGACTCAGTGAGTCATGCCAGAGAAGAATTAACTAAGTTTGTAGAGTTTTATAATTATTCAAGACCACACCAGTCTTTGAATTACAAAACTCCAGCAGAAATTTATTTTGCAAATGTTGCAAAACCGAATTAAAACAAATAAAAAGAGTTTCACGTAAATTTGCGTGGTGGTGTTTTAAAAGAATTTCTTGGTAAGTTTTGTGTAAAATTTATCAGATTTTCCTCCTTTGAAAACAAAGAAAGGTGGTCTAGGCGTTGGGGGTCACTATAATATGTCTCTTATTTAGAAGAACTTTATCTTAAATATCCTAATCAATGGTATAACTTTTTTGATTTCTGGAAATAATTATCACTCTAAAGATAAATGTAATTAAATTTTCATATCACTTGCAACATTGCGCTGCCAAGTCATTCTGAGTGCATTTAAAATTGCAGCAACATCAATTATTTCTTGCAATAGCGCACCAGTTACTGGATTTATATAGCCAAAAGCAGCAAAACCCATAGCAACCAAACTAAATAACATTCCACCAATTGCACTTTGTAGAGCAATTTTACGCATGGATTCGCTAATATGAATCAACTCATCAACTTTAGTTAAAGTATTATCCATAATTACTGCACCCGCTGCTTCAGAAGTAATGCCGCTACCTTGACCAAAAGCTAAGCCAACTGTTGCAGCAGCAAGTGCTGGTGCATCATTTATCCCATCACCCATGAATAATGTGGAAGCTTTTTTAGTTTCCGATAGAACAAAATTTAATTTATCTTCCGGGCTTTGCGAAGCCAAAGTTTCTTTAATTCCAAATAATTCTGCCAAATAGCTAACTTCTGATTCACGATCCCCTGATAAAAGCACCACACGATTAATTGAATGAGAAGGCTTAAGATGAATTATAAAAGAATGTCCATCCGGCCTTGGTGTGTCGCGGAAACGAAAAATTGCAGCATATTTATTATCAATCATAATTACACATTCCAACCCGGCTGTAGTTGGTGGTAAAATATTTTCAAAATTTTTATCTTGATTAATCAGTGATTTTCTACTGGTTACAAAAATTTCCAAACCATTAACATTTCCCAACATTCCATGACCTGGTTTTTCTGAAATATTAGTTACATTTAAAATTGGTAAATTGGCTTTTTTAGCAGCATTCAAAACTGCAATTGCCAAAGGATGTCGGGAATAATTTTCTAAACTTGCAACTTTTTGCAAAACATCATTTTGATTAAATCCTGAAGCTGGCAAAACCTCTACTAAAGAAGGCTCCCCACAAGTTAAAGTTCCAGTTTTATCAAAAATTGCCGTTACACAGGTTGGTAATCTTTCCAAAACTCTCGGATCTTTAATAATAATTCCTCTTTTAGCTGAAATAGAAATTGCCGAAATAATTGTAACAGGAATTGCAATCAAAAGCGGGCAAGGTGTGGCCACAACAAGAATTGACAAAAATCTGGTTAAATCTGCAGTGAAATATAAAGTTCCAAAAGCAAATATTAACGAAATTGGTGTAAACACAGCACCAATCTGATCTGCAACTCTTCTTAAATTTGGACGATTATTTTCAGCGGTTTCCATAACTTTCATAATTTTAGCATAGCTAGAATCGCTGGTTAATTTTTCGGCTTTAATTATTAAAAGCGAATCACCATTAATTGCCCCAGATAAAACTGCAGAACCTGGAAGCTTAGTTAATTTATAAGGTTCTCCAGTTAAATAAGACTCATCCATCGCACCTCTACCCTCAATCACCACGCCATCAACTGGACAAATTTCATGTGGCCTAACAATAATTTCATCACCAATTTTAATTTGATTAACTTCCACTTCTTTTGAACCATCACCAATTTTAAGCCAAGCTTTAGTTGGCATTCTTTTAGCCAGTAACAGCAAAACTGACGAAGCTTTATTCATGGCATATTCTTCTAGTGCCTGACCACTAGCTAACATAAAGATAATTAAATTGGCAGCTAAATATTCACCCAAATAAACCGACACTACCAAAGCCAAAGCCGCCAGTAAATCTGCACCAAAATCACCTTTAAAAAGTTTAAGAATTATTTTGGTGAATAAAGGAGTTCCACCAACTATTATAATAAAAATTAATGGGATTTTACCAACAATGAG
>CAMDAI010000174.1 GCA_945888585.1 Rickettsia typhi
AGTTTCCCCGACTCCTCTTTCCCAAACTCGTACTTTTAAATGATTTGGTGCAACAATTTGTACAAATTCTACATTGGTTTTTTGGGGAAATAATGAATGACTTTCAATTTTTGGCCCAATTTTAAAAAAAGTTTCGTCATCCAATTCTTTATCAATAAAAGCTGCAACATGAGGATTTCCTATATTCACCGCACTAAATCTAAAATTAGTTAAAAGCGGATCGTCAATTTTAAAAGATTCGGTATCAACTTCCTTAGATAATGGGATTTCTTCCCAATCAAATTTTGGCTTACCCATATTTACTGAAATTAAAGCTCCCTGCCTATCACAAACTAATATTCCAGAAACAGTTTCAATATTAACTTTATCTGAATTTTTTTCTTTCATAATTAAAGACGCAACACATCTAGTTGCATTTCCACAAGCTCCAGCCTTACTTCCATCAGAATTATAGATATCCATAAAAACATCAGACTTTGCATCAGATTTTGTAGAATTTTTAAGCAAAATAAATTGATCACAACCGATATTTTTACGATTAGACATTTTAGCAATTTGTGCAGCGCCAAATTGTTGATGATTTACCCTGGAATCAATAATGATAAAATCATTACCAGCTCCACTCATTTTAATAAAGTTTATCTCTGCCATGGTTAATTTTTATTTGCTAATCTACGATTTCTTTCTTCACGCATTTTTACAAAATCATCTCCAGCATGGTAAGATGATCTAGTTAATGGAGAAGAAGCAACCATTAAAAATCCTTTGTTATAAGCCATTTTTTTATAATACTCAAACTCTTCAGGAGTAACATAGCGATCAACTGGAGCATGTCTTATAGTAGGACGCAAATATTGACCGATGGTTAAGAAATCAGCATCTGCAGTTCTTAGATCATCCATAACTTGTAAAACTTCTTCTTTTTTTTCACCTAATCCAACCATCAAACCTGATTTAGTAAAAATTGAAGGATCAACTTCTTTTACTTTTTTTAGAAGAGTTAAGGAATGAAAATATCTAGCACCAGGACGTATTGAGTTATAAAGGCCGGGAACAGTTTCAATATTATGATTAAAAACATCCGGTTTAGCTTTTGCTACTTTCTCAATTGCACCATTTTTTCTTAAAAAATCCGGAGTTAAAATTTCAATTGTTGTATTTGGCGCAGTTTCTCTAAGCCTGGTAATACAGCGTACAAAATGTTCAGCCCCCCCATCTTCTAAATCATCACGATCAACTGACGTAATAATAATATGATGTAAACCTAACTTGCCAACTGCCTCAGCTAAATTATCAGGTTCATGAGGATCAAGTAAATCAGGCTTACCAGTTTCAATATTACAAAATGAACAGGCACGAGTACAAACTGAACCAAGAATCATTACCGTTGCATGCTTTTGTGACCAGCATTCTCCAATATTTGGACAAGCAGCTTCTTCGCAAACTGTATTTAGTTTATATTTACGCATTAAATCATTAGTGCTTTTAAAACCTTCAGAAACGGGAGCTTTAACTCTGATCCAATCCGGCTTTCTAAGCATTGATTCTTTGGGGGCCTTAGCGGCAAACCCCATCATATCTTTATTATCAATAACTGACTTAGTTTGCATATTTAGCTATTTTCAATAATTTCGCCAGTAATTACATAATTAGTGATTCCAGCAATTTCTGTAGCATGATCAGCCAATCTTTCTAAACTTTTAGCAATAAATAAAATATTAATCATTAAACGCATTTTTTTAGTATCGATATTGGAATTATCTAATATGGCAAACATTTCACGATAAATATCATCAATTTTATCATCTTGCTCTAAAACAATTTTAGATTTTTCTAAATCATGATTATTAAAAGCATAAACTGAATTTCTCACCATTACCTTGGAAATTTCTAACATTTTTAAAAGTGAATTTTTAATATCATTTTCAATGGTATGGTCAGCTAATTTTGAGATTTTTTTAATCACACTTTTAGCTTGATCACCGATACGTTCAAGACTTCCTGAAACTCTAAGCGAAGAAATTACATAACGCAAATCAACTGCCATTGGCTGACGCAAAGCCAACATCGAAGTTACTTTTTTCTCAATTAAATTATCTAAACTATTAATTTTATAATCATGAGAAGTAATTCTATCAACAAAACCTTCTTGTGGTTTTTTTAACAGATGCTCTACCATTTCAATCGATTCTACAGAAAGATTCAGCATATCATCTATGGTTGCTGAAATAGATTGGATATCCTTGTCATATGATTTAACTGTGTGACTTTTTAAATCCATAATATTAGTATTTGAAGTTATGTAGAAAGAGACTGATAGGCTCAATTAAAGTCTCAAAATTAAAATTAATCAAGGCAAAATAATTATGAGAATTTTAGTAATTGGAAGCGGCGGCAGAGAACATGCTATAATCCATAAAATTAAGCAATCTCCATTGGCAGAAACAATATTTTGTATACCAGGCAATGCTGGCATTGAAACGATATGTTTGGTTAATTCCGATATTAAAATTGATGATAATAAAGCAATTATTGATTTTTGTAATCAACATCAAATTGATTTAGTAATTATTGGCCCAGAACAACCATTGGTCAACGGTTTGGTTGATGATCTAAAAAAATCTGGAATTCAAGCCTTTGGACCATCAAAACTGGCTTCCAGGCTGGAAGGGTCTAAAGTTTTTACTAAAAAGATTTGTGATAAATATCATATTCCCACTGCCAAATATCAAGATTTTGATAATGACATTCAAGCTATAAAATACATTGATGAAATTGGTGTTCCATGCGTTATTAAAGCTGACGGTCTGGCTGCCGGAAAAGGTGTAATTATCGCAAATAATAAAAGCGAAGCAGAAAATGCAATTAAAGAAATTTTTTCAGGAAAATTTGGTGAAGCCGGCAAAAAAATTATTATCGAAGAATTTTTAACTGGCCCTGAGGTAAGCTTTTTTGCACTTTGTGATGGTAAAACTGCTCTTTATTTTGGAGACGCCTGTGATCATAAAAAAGTTGGTGAAAATGAAACTGGCCCAAATACAGGAGGAATGGGTA
>CAMDAI010000175.1 GCA_945888585.1 Rickettsia typhi
TACCGTAAATTATTCTGGTTAAAACATCGCGGCCATTATCATCAGTTCCTAGCCAATTTTCTTTTGATGGTTTAGAAGGTGCGGGAGAAGTTATATTGTAGTTTATAGTATTATAACTAAATGGAATTAAAGGGAAAATTAACCAACCGTTTGTTTTAATGGTATTTTTAATATAAGGATCGTGATAATCAGCTTCGGTTTCAAATTCGCCGTTAAAGGTTATTTCAGGGTATGATTTAAAAATTGGGAAATAAAAATTATCTTTATATCTAACTATTAAAGGTTTGTCATTTGCTATTAATTCAGCAAAGACACTGAAAATAAAAATTAATAAAAAAATCAGAAGAGAATAATAGGATTTTTTTGGAAATATTTTGAGGATTTTTAGTTGCATAGGTAAAGTCAAAGTTAACCTATTTTGATTGGCACGTGTAAAAAACGTGCCAATCAATTAAAATTACTCGGCAGCAGCGATATATTTATATTGATTCATAATTAAACCAGTACCAGCTGGAATTAATCTACCAACAATAATATTTTCTTTTAAGCCAGTTAATTCATCTAACTTACCTTGAATAGCGGCTTCGGTCAGAACTTTAGTAGTTTCTTGGAATGAAGCAGCAGAAATAAATGACTTAGTTTGTAGTGAAGCTTTAGTGATACCAAGAAGTACAGAGGCATAAGTGGCTGGTTTTAAACCCTCAACAACTGCTTTTTCGTTAATTTTTTCAATAACGTCACGATCAACATGAGCACCAGCAAGAAGAGTAGTAGCTCCAGCATCTCTAACTTCAACTCGTCTAAGCATCATACCTAAAATTACTTCAATATGCTTGTCATCAATTTTTACGCCTTGCATACGATAAACTTTTTGTACCTCATTGATCATATAACTAGCAAAAGCTTTTACACCAAGTACACGAAGAATGTCATGAGGAACTAAGCTACCGTCAACTAAAACGTCACCTCTTCTCACATAATCACCTTCACCAACAAATAAATGTTTTCCTTTAGAAATCATATATTCAATAGGCTCAATTGTAGCATCATCTGATCTGACAATAACCCTTCTTTTTACTTTATAATCTTTACCAAATTCAATTCTTCCATCAATTTCGGTCATTACAGCAGCATTTTTAGGCTTTCTAGCTTCAAATAGTTCAGCAACTCTTGGAAGACCTCCGGTAATATCACGGTTTTTAGAAGATTCTTTTGGAATTTTAGCAATAATATCACCAGCTTTAACTTCATCACCATTAATTGCAGAAATGATAGTATTTACTGATAAAGCATATTCTTTTCTAATTTCATCCTTATTTAGGATAGAAATAGAAGGCTTTAATTCTTGTTTACTATATTGCTTCCAATCCATGATAATTTTGGTTGAAATGCCGGTTGATTCGTCAATTTTTTCACGAAGAGAAACATTCTCTAATAAATCAGTAAATTTAATATGACCATTAGATTCGGCAACTACCGGAATATTGTATGGATCCCATTCAGCTAAGTGATCACCTTTTTGGATAGTTTCTCCATTTTTATGCATAATAGTTGCACCGTAAGGTAATCTATAACTGTGAATCTCAGTTTGAGTTTTGGCATCTAAGATAGTAATCTCAGAATTTCTATTAATAACTACTAATTTGCCATCACGATTAGTAATAGTTCCTTTATCAGAAATTTTTAAAACACCGTCAGATATAGAAGTAATCGAAGATTGTTCAGCACCTCTTTGAGCTGCACCACCAATATGGAAGGTTCTCATGGTTAACTGAGTTCCAGGTTCTCCGATTGATTGAGCAGCAACTACTCCAACCGCTTCGCCTATACTTACCATATCGCCGGTAGCCAAGTCTCTTCCGTAGCATTTAGTACATACACCATCTTTGATTCCGCAAGTAAGAACTGATCTAACTTTAAGAGATTTGACTCCTGAATTTTCAATTAATTCAGAGGAATTTTCATCAATCATTGCTCCTGCTTTAGCGATAATTTTTCCGTCAGATTTAACATCTTCAATTGGAACTCTACCTAGAATTTGTTCAGCAAGTGAAGCAACAATACGACCATCATCAATTACAGCCTCAACGTTAAGACCATCTTTGGTATCGCAATCACTGGCTATCACAATGCAATCCTGAGCAACGTCAACAAGTCTTCTGGTTAAATAACCTGAGTTGGCAGTTTTGAGTGCCGTATCTGCTAGCCCTTTTCTAGCGCCGTGGGCAGAAATGAAATGTTCTAATACGTTTAAACCCTCTTTAAAGTTAGAGGTGATTGGAGTTTCAATGATTTCTCCAGAAGGTTTAGCCATTAAACCTCTCATCCCAGAAACTTGTTTGATTTGGTTTTCAGAACCTCTTGCCCCAGAATCGGCCATCATATAGATTGAATTAGCGTATCGAGGATCTTTTTCTGAGGAAATCGCAGCCATCATTTCTTTAGAGATTTTATCAGTGCAACCAGTCCATTCATCTATAACTTTGTTGTATCTTTCACCAGCAGTAATTAAGCCATCACGATATTGTTGTTCAAGCTTTTTAACTTTTCCTAATGACTCATTGATATTTTTTTGCTTAGTTTCGGGAATTACCATGTCATCTTTACCGATAGAAATACCAGCAATACAAGCATTTCTGAATCCTAGACCCATAACTCTATCGCAGAACATTACGGTTTCTTTTTGACCAGAATTTCTATAAACTACATCGATCAAATTAGTGATCGCTTTTTTAGTCATAGCTTTGTTAACTAAAGATAAATCAGTTCTGATAGAATCAGGAAGAGCATTATATAGAATTACACGTCCGGCAGTAGTATCCGCTATTTTATAGATTCTTTCGCCTTCCTCGTTTTTAACTTTATAACGATATTTAATTTTATCATGTAAAGATATAGATTTGCTGTTTAAAGCATGTTCTAATTCGGCATAATCAGCAATTAAGGCTGGCTTATGATCTTTAGCAATAGGCCTTTCCATAGTCATATAATATAAACCAAGAATTATATCCTGAGA
>CAMDAI010000176.1 GCA_945888585.1 Rickettsia typhi
CTTAAGAATAATGTGACATTTTTTAATGAATTTTTTGTAACTGATTTATTGGTTGAAAATCAAGATATTTGCTATGGCGCAGTAGCGATTGATCTAAGTGAGGGAATTGTTAATATTTTTGAGGCAGATGTAACTATTATTGCTAGTGGGGGACATAGTCAGATTTATCAAAATACTACTTCTTCCTCAATTTGTACTGGTGATGGTGGAGCTGCAGTGCTTCGTGCAGGATTACAATTGCAAGATATGGAATTTGTACAATTTCATCCAACTGGTCTTTATGGTAGTGGACTTTTAATAACGGAAGCCGCCAGAGGTGAGGGTGGGTATTTAATTAATAGTGCAGGACAGCGTTTTATGGAATATTATGCGCCAAAATCTCTCGATTTGGCTTCTCGTGATGTTGTTGCCAGAGCAATTTCTACAGAAATTTATCGAGGTTATGGTTGTGGAAAAGATAAGGATTATATTCATTTAGTTCTAAATAATTTAGACAAAAAACTAATCATGGATAAATTACCTGGTGTAGTAAAGTTAGTTAAATCTTTTGTGGGAATTGATGTAACTAAAGATCCAATTCCGGTGGTTCCAGTGGCTCATTATACAATGGGAGGAATTCCAACCAATCTTAATTGCGAAGTAACTTATTGTGATTCCGATTTAAATCAGCCAGAAAAGATAGTCTCAGGATTGTTAGCAATTGGAGAAGCAGCATGTGCTTCTGTTCATGGAGCTAATCGTTTAGGATGTAATTCGCTTTTAGATATTGTGGTTTTTGGTGATTTATCAGGAAAAGTAGCATCTGGTTTAATTGGAAAACGAAATAAAGTTCCATCTGAAATTATTAATAGAGCAGTTAATAATATTAAAAACATTTTAATTAAAGAGGGTGAATTAGATGCAAGTAAAATCAAATCTGAATTAAAAAGGATAACCTGGCAATTTGCAGGTGTTTTTCGTAATAAAACTTTGCTTGAAAGCGGCTTAGAACAAGTTCAAAAACTTCATTTAGATTTTGCTTCAGCTAAAATAAAAAATAAAAGTTTGTTTTGGAACAATGAATTAGTTGAGCATTTTGAAACTCAAAATTTAATATTGCAGTCAATTGCTACTTTTGCTTCAGCACTATTTCGTGAAGAAAGTAGAGGAGCCCATTATCGAGAAGATTTTCAAAGTCGTGATGATCAAAATTGGCTTGGTCATAGTTTGTTTTCTTTTGATGATAAGAATTTTAATCTTAAGACCAGACCAGTAAGAACCAAAGCGATTGGTGATCAGAAAATTATTATTAAGCCAGAAGAGCGAAAATATTAATTATAATTTATTAGTTATAACTCCTTTAACCACGCCCTCAATTCTAAATTCATCTGAAGCAATAAATGGTTTATATTTCTCGGAATTTAGAGAAATTAAAATCACATTATTTTTATTTTGTTTTTCAATTTTTTTAATCATTGCTTTGTCGTCATTAACGCAAACTACAATATCTCCACTTTCGGCATTATTGCATTTTTGTACAATTACTAAATCGCCGTTACTAATTTTAGGCTCCATTGAATCACCCTTAGCTTTAACCATAAAAACATCTTTAGCCGGAAAGC
Source organism: Rickettsia typhi (assembly GCA_945888585.1). Taxonomy (GTDB): domain Bacteria; phylum Pseudomonadota; class Alphaproteobacteria; order Rickettsiales; family UBA1997; genus CAMDAI01. The sequence goes on from CAMDAI010000176.1 coordinate 1,602, forward strand.
TAAGTATTCTATTGGAAATTGGAATTCTATCAATGGGATTGCCGTCTAAAATAGAACCGCTTGGGTCACAAGTGGCAAGACCATAGAGATTGGCATAAGTTATCCGTTCATCCGGTTTTTTTAGGATTTGATAATCTTTGGGGTTGTAAGGATTTTTTTTGAGATAACCTTTTTTTTCTAATTGAGTTAAGTGATGAGCAACAACGCTAGTGGATGAAATATCAAGTTGATCTTGGATTTCTCTTATGGTTAGGGGATCTTCAATATTTTTAGAAAGCATTTCTAATAATTTTTTCTGAATCGGATGAAGCATAGAGATGTTAATTACTTTTTAACTTGAGTTTTATTTATGTTCTTATAAAACTAGAACAATAGTTATTATTCTAATAATATAGAATTTCATTTTTTAAATGAAAACAAAATATTTAATTAAAATTAATCATTTTTATTAACAATTTAGGTAGATTTATGGATTCTTCAATAGTTCTAGAAAGTTCATCATATAAAAGCTTTTCGCCAATTCTTATGAGTTCAGGTTTTTTTGAAGTTAAAAGAGCGGATAGCGGAGGGTATTATTGGACTCTTATTGCTTCCAACGGTGACATTATTTGTCACAGCGCTACATATTCCTCAAAACAATTGGCAGAAAATGCTATAGCTAATTGTAGAAATCATGTGGCAATAGCTCGGGTTGTCGAGAGGATTTGATTGAATAAATAAGGGATTAAAACGAAATTCCTTATTTCAATGGTAATGGTAGATGTTTTATGAATTCAATATAAGGTATCAATTTAAAACAAATTTATTTTTAGCCCTTTCTAATTCAAAAATTTTAATTAAGTATAAATAAAAATTTCTTCAATATTATTAATTAAAAAGCAAATTAACTTGAGTTATGAAAATCAAACAGAGAATAATTTTTTGTAGTTTGTTTTTAGCAATTTTTTCTTTTGATGTAGACAAATCTAAAGCAGCCGGTCTTGAAACTGATTTGACTTCAACTTCGGCTTTAGGAAATTCATATGCTGGATCTGCTACTGGGTCACACGATATTAGTGATAGTTTTTTTAATCCCGCTATTTTATCAGATGTAAAATCAACTACTCTTATTCTTTCTGCGAGTATGTTAAGATTGAACATTGATGCCGATAATTCTTCTGGTAAAACTTCTAGTGGATCATCTGTAAGTGATGGTGGAATTTCAGATGCCGGAATAGATTCGGTGGTGCCAGCATTTTATTTTGCAACCCCAATTAATAAAGAAGCAACTTTTGGATTTGCGGTAACTAGCCCATATGGTTTAGCCACTAAATATGATAAGGCTTGGGCTGGACGTTATCAGGCAATAGATAGTTCAATTACGACAGTTAATTTTAATCCAACCATTTCTTATAAAATTGATCCAAAATTGTCA
>CAMDAI010000177.1 GCA_945888585.1 Rickettsia typhi
CCACCATACAGTCCTGACTTCAATCCAATTGAGCAGAAATGGGGACATGTGAAAAATGCTGTTAAAAAGATCAGAAATGAATTCCAAGATTTTAACGAATGTTTAGAGAATGTTTTAGTAGGAGTATAGATTCTTAGTTTGGTATATTACCAATTCAACCAATAACAAAGGAACTTTACAGCTCAACGGCACTTCGCTTCAAACCATAAATGCATCAATTGGAACCAGTGGCAATAGATTAAAAAATATTCAAGCTAATAATGCCTCAGCCGGAACAGTTTTTAATCAAAGTTTTTATACGCAAAATTTTGCCGCAACTGGTGTATCAAGTCTTGGTGCAGCTTCTGCTGTTGCAAATATCAGCGGCAATGTCACTGGACAAGGTAAAATCCAAGCAACTGGTTTAGGTATTAATAGTGCCGCTCTTGTTTTTGATAGTACAACCGCCGAACAAACTATCAGTTCTCAAATCGGAGCAAATAGCAACAGAATCAACATTACAACCAACAATACATCTACCGGTCTAAACTTCACCGCACTTACAGGTAATTATGTTAATAATTTTACCCTTACTTCTGGAGTTGCTAATGTTAATTCTTCATCTTCTATGGATATTAATGGCTTAATTTCTGGTAGTGGCGTACTTCAAAGTTCTGATCAAACTGGAAATATTAACCTTAGCGGAACTGGAGCCTAAACAATTGGCTCTCAATTAGGTGCTTTAGCAAGTCAATTATCAACCATAACTGTAAGCAATACTAGTGTTGGTGGGGTAACTTTTAATCAAAATATAACTGCTGCTAATATGGTTACATCCAACAATAATAGTGGAAACCTTATTTTTAATAGCGGATCAACTCAAAATATTAATACCGTAATTGGCTCTAGCACTAATAAATTTGCAAGCATATCTACTACCGGCTCTGGTACAACATTTAACAATAATTTATTTACCAATAATCTAGTCCTTGGCGCCTCTACTTCTCTTGGAACAACAGCGACAACAACTGTATCAGGATCTATTTCTGGAACTGGCGTATTACTTGGATTAACTACTGGATCTGGTAATTTAACTTTAAATGGAACATCTTCTCAAAACATAAGTTCTGATATTGGAAATCTTAGTAATAAGTTAAATACTATAACCATTAGTAATACCGGTAGCGGAGTTACATTTGATGGTAGTGGCGACATTTATTCTAATAATTTTGTTGTTGGTGGCAATACTACGATAAATGCTGGTGGCGCCAATAATGTCGGAGCAATTGCCATTAATAGCAACGTTTTAACTCTTAACACTGACGCTACAGCAACCAATATTTCTACAGTAGCAGGTAGCGTTTTATCAATTGAAAATTCTAAAACCTTAAACATCTCCGGCAATATTTCAGGCAGCGGCAGTATTCAAAGCACCAGTCGCACTGGAAATATAAACTTTAATGGCACTGCCGCTCAATCGTCTACATCGATTGGAACCATTATAAATGCAGTGAACAACATTACTGTTGGAACACGGAATCAGGACGTGTCATTTTCTGGCAACATTTACGCCAATAATGCCACTTCTTCCGGTAAATTTATTTTTAATGGTAATAGCAGTCAAACTGTTAATTCTATCATTAATGCTGCAAGTCTTAACATTACCAATGTCAGTTCTTTGGGTGTAACATTTGCAGAAAATATCACGACCACTGGTAATATTGTAGTTGATGGCAATGTTACAACTTCGAAAGGAATTACTAGCAGCGGAATTACAACAACTGGCAATAATGGCTTTCTTACACTAGGAGGAACAACTTCTCAAATTGTTAATTCAACTATTGGAACAGGTGCTAATTATTTTAACACAATAACTACAAACAACTCTTCTAGCGTTAGTTTGAGTCAAAATGTTTTTACTAACAATTTAAATATTAATAGTGGTACAGCTATCATCAATAATAACAGCATTCTTACCACAAATAATTTGACTATTGGTTCCTCAGCAACTCTTAATATCCAGGCTGCCAATCTTAACATTAGTGGTAACAGCACCGCTCTTACTTCTGGTGCATCTACCGGAATATTACAAAGTTCTACTAAAGATGGAAATGTTACCTTTAATGGAACTACAGGAACCCAAAATATTGCTTTTCAACTTGGTAACGATAGCAACAGACTTAACATTATTACAGCCAACAATTCTAATGGGGTAAATATTACTAACGACATTTATGCTAATAGTTTGGTAATTAATACAACACTTACCGCTTCAAAAATTGTTAATTTAGTTAATAGTATCACAACTTTAAATGATAATACTGGTAACCTTGTTTTAAACGGTACTACTGCTCAAAACATCGCTTCTGGTGTTAAAATTGGTATAGACAATCTTAGTGTTATAAAAAAATTAACTTCTATTACTATAGCTAATAGCAGCTCTGCCGGAGTAACTTTTAATGATGAAGTTCATGCATATAGTCTGGTTTTAAATGGTGGAAATCTTACCTTATCTGGCAATTCATCCAATGTTTTAGACGTTGGTAGTACCATTACAACTACATCCAACAATAGCGGCGCCATTACTTTCAGTGGTAGTGTTGCGCAAACTGTTAATGCATCAATAACAGCTCAAAATCAAAGATTAAGTAACATTACTGTTAATAATTCTAATGGGGTAACATTTAATAATAGCTTTTTTACCAATAACTTTGCCGCTACATCTGGAACTTCCACTATTAACAATGCTAATCCTAGCTATATATCTGGAAATATAACCGGTACAGGAACAATAAATGGAGCAACAGGCAGTAATTTATTTCTTGATGGATCATCTCTTCAAACCGTTGATGCCACATTAGGCACTGCCATAATAAGCGTTCAAAATACAACTTCTGGCGGTATAGTATTTAATGGCAATATCAATAGCAGTAATATTATTGCCTCTGCAGATAGTGTTAATAATATTAGTTTTGGTAACGGCAGCAGTGTAAATGCAGTAATTGGATCCTCAAGCAAAAAATTTAATAACATTACTGTTAATAATAATTCTAGCAGCACTGATGCAATTTTTAATGCTAATTTGTTCACAAATAATTTTATTGTTAGCTCGGGAGCAATAGCAAATATTGGTAGTAGTAGCACCGCAACTATTTATGGTAATGCCTCTGGATCTGGTAGTTTTATTGGTTCTGGTACTAATACCGGTAATATTATTTTTGGATCAGCTACATCAACTGCAAATCAATCAATAGATCTTGCAATTGGCAACAACACTACTGGCAGATTAGCTAATGTAACAACATTAAATACATCAACTGGTAACATAACTTTTAATAATAATCTTTATACAAATAATTTTAATAACTCTGGAACAACAATTATTGGCAGCAACGGTAATATTCGTGTTGCAGGGCTTTTTAGCGGAAGTTCAACATTAAGCGGAAATGGAACTCTTACTTTTGATGGAACCACTTCACAATCAACTTCATCAGTAATTGGTAGCAATGGAAATAATTTAGGAACATTAGCAATAACTAATACAGCCGGAGTCAATATTTCTGGAAGTAATATTTATGCAAATAATTTAATGATTAGTGGTGTATTTACTACCTCATCCAATTTAAATGTTAATACTATTACTAATGGCGGATACAGTACTCCAACCGGTAGTCTTACTTTAAACAAAGGAAGTACTCAAACCATCAACCCCGATATTGCAAGCAATACCAACAGGCTTGGAACATTAGCCGTTAGCAGCGGAACTACGGGAAACTTTAACGGTAATATTTTTGTAAATAATATTAATACTGATACCTCAGGCAATCCTAATGGCAGCACCGGAACTCTTAACCTTGCTTCAGGTAAAACCGCTGATGTATCTGGTAATATTGGCGGCGGAATCTTACAGAGTAATGTTAGCGGCCTTACTGCCGGCAATGGAGGTTATCTTAATTTAAGTGGAACAACATTACAAACTATTAGCACTGCAATTGGAGCTGTAGGCAAAGAATTAAGCACTGTAACAGTAAATAATACCGTTGCTGGGGTAGTCACCACTGCTAATATCTATTCCAACACTCTTGTTCTAAATGGCGGTCTAACAACTTCTTCAGCATTAAATGTTACTACTATTACCAGCGGTAGCACCACCAGTTCTCTTACTTTAAATTCTGGCGGTTCTCAAGCTGTAACTCCAGTAATTGCCAGCATCTCTAGCAGGCTTGGAACATTAGCGGTTACTTCCGGAAC
>CAMDAI010000178.1 GCA_945888585.1 Rickettsia typhi
GAGAGTCCAAAGCAGAGAAGTTTTGCCGATACCGGATTTGCCGAAGATGCAGCCTTTGATTCCTCTGATTTCTTTTAAGCGTTCGTCAGCGCTGATGATTGGTAGATTATTCATTTCTACCTCCTTCAGCTTGAGACTGAATCTTAAAAGTTTCTGCGCCGGTTTTTAAGACTCGCGCTGGCTTAAAGATATTTTTGATATGCTCTGGCCAAGCGGTGTATTTGGTTTCAGAGATTTTGTAGGAGGTGTCGACATATTCATCAGGGTTGTCACCGTGCTTTTTAATGGCAGACACGACATCTTTTAATCTTTCCTGATCCCACTCGACTTTTTTAACAAGAGTTGAAGTGACCCTGTAATCACCATCTGAAAAATGAACTGTGCCGGTATCTTTGCAGTCCAATGTTCTGATATTGGCAGCAATATTACGATATTTGAAAGCTACACTATTATCGAGCCACTCCTTGAGCATTTTAGCCCTTTGAAGATGTTGATTAGCTTGCTCTTGAAGCGATAATAATTGCTCAGGTGGAAGTGTTGACAATTTGCCAACTGGAATGTTTGGCACATCTTGTAAATTAATTTTGTTTTGATTCATATTTTCTTAAAAATTAGGTTATTGATAAATCTTTGTTGCAGGAGGAAGGGTTGAGGCTTTTGTCTTTATGCCAGTTTTCCTCTTCGAAGTTTTTGATGTTGTCCAAGCGGTAACGGATACGACCGCCAATTTTGATGTATGGAGGGCCTGTGCCTTTCCATCTCCAGCGCTGCAAAGTACGGAAAGATATGCCCCATCTCTTAGCGAGGTTCTTATCCGATAGGTAGAATTGTTCTGAATTGCTCATACACAGTTTTCGATTGGTTGGTTAACGAAATAACTGCGTACAAGTTAGAATGTGCGGGGGGAGGAGATCGGGAGGGGAAAAGGGAGGAATTCGATTTTTTTAATTTTTTTGAAGACGCAGCAAAACATCCAAACAACAGTCGCTAATCCAAGACAGCACAAAGCCCTGTGGCTTTTTTATACGATAAAAACAAAAGGAATTTGAGAGAGAAAAAGGAGGGAGGGCGGAATTTTTGGAAGATAAAAAGATGCAACTAAATCATCTATCTCGCAAACCAGACATAACCATCTTTGCTGGCTATGAGCTCTTTGATTTTACTGTCTTTGAACATATCCCTGAATCTTGAAGTAGTGCTTTCATCAATATCGGCTTCGATCAGCAGATCATCCCATTTCAGCTTCTTTTTTGAATCTGCCGCGTAGTGGTCGCACATCAGTTTTATTATCTGGCGTTTTTTACTGCCACCAACATTCCATCTTTCTTCGCCGATACAAAGCAAACTACCATCCTCAGTGCAGTGGATATAAGGTTTTGGATCTTCATTATTTTTGTTGAATACAACATTGGTAATGTAGTCGAGATTAAACAGCTTTTTGCTGTTAGCCATTTCCAGCAATTTTGGTATCGAAACAATATTTGCTCCGGTCTTTGTGGTTTCAGGATAAATGTTGCACGAGGAGGTAAGGATCAGCTTTTTTAATCTGCTGGTTGATTGCTTTAGAAAGAATTCATCAATTTTCTTAAAAATTTCAGGATCGGATAATCTCCTGGCAAAATAAACCGAGATCGTTTTTTTATTGTTCAGGCGCGTATCTCCCACAAAATAAAGCAGCTTCTCAACATGCTCATTGCTTTTAACTCTGCTACTTGCCGTTACATCAAACTCATTAGCAAGAAATTCCACAATTCGTGAAAAATTCACATCATAAGTTTTTAGATTATCTTCACTTACTTTGATAAGGCCGCTGGTTGAAAGATAGGCGAAGGAGTCCAGATGGTCATACCAATCAATAATTTTGTCATCATCACCATCCCAGTAATGCAAAAGATTGTTTCCTTTTACCAAAAACTTTTCCCTTAGCAAAAATTCAGCATCACCATTTCCAAGATCAGAAAGAAGAACCCTGTGCGAAATATTTGAATCATCCTGGTCAGTCAATGCCATCAGTAATTTACATACTGTAAACGAAACAGCCTTTACCTTCTCTATATTCTTTCCATTAAGCCCCATCGTTCTAAATATTTATTTCCGATCATTTTCTGCTTTTCGCTGCGGTCTTTAAGATCGCATCCGTTAGGGTTGGTAATGGTAACATGCAAAAGCTCACCCCTTGGTTTTTTATCAGTTGGTTTAAACCTGATTGAAAGTTTTGCTCTTCTGATTTCAAAGGCAGGATTGTGAAGCGGGTTATTTGGTGAAAAAGATTTAGCAGCAAATTCGTAAACTGTTGATTGGCTGGTAAAAGGGGCTTCCAGTGTGGTTGAGTTTTTGCCGCTGGCTGTTCCAAGCTTTAACATCGTTACTTTTATCTCATCGATAAGATCTGACGCATCAACATCTTTCATAAAATCCTGAAGTGTTCTCAATTTTGATAGATCATATTTTTTGATCATGATTTCGCCAACATCATCTTCTGCTTTTAAAAATGAGTTAGCAAAAGCCTTAGCAAGCTTACTGCGATTTTCTTTGGAATCGGAGATCACCTCGATTATTCCACTATGAGGCTCATAGCTGATTGAAAATTCATTTACTGAAGAAATGAATTTGGTAACAACTTCTTCCTGCTCAAAAGTTTGTATCGACTTGTGCAAACCATCATGATAAGCGACCAACTGAAAAACCACTATTTCTCTACCGTTATGATCTGTCTTGGTTCTATCAAAAAGATCAACTTTGATTTTTTTGCTGATATTAAACTGCTCTAATACCAGCTGTTTGAATTCTTCTATATTTTCCCTGCTGGCATCGATTTCTCTTCCTTGAGGTGCCACAAAAGAACTCCATTCGCGAGATTTTCTTTTGTAATCGGATGAGGCACAAAATTCAGCTTTTTGAAATTCCAACGGGTGATTCTGAATAGCCCAAAGACACCTAGCATGATCACTTTTTAAATTATGAAAATTATCGTTGCTGGCAATTGTAGGTTGGGAATGAAGCGCTGCCTGTCCAAGCTCATCAATCATTTCATGAATACGCTCGATAATTTCAAAGAGGTGAGCCTTGCGCTCCTCATTATCCGAGTTCCAGATCGAACTAAAAAGCTGTGAGTGATATTTTTTGCCGGTGATTTGCCATTTGAAATCGTCAGGCAGGTTAATTCCATGGCCATCAAGAAACGGCTTCATGTCCTCTTCGGGAATGTTACGAATGAACTTCTTTATTTTTGCTTGCATGGCTTTCAACTCTTCAGGTGAAAGAGCGCTGTGCTAACCTAAGTGACAAACGGGGAAATACCTCTCACTCGCCTGCAATGAGGTTTAAAAAGGCGCGGCACCCCAACTAATAAATTAAGAGAGATGATTTTACTCACCACCTAAATTTTGTAAATATTTAAATCCGTTTTTGTGAAAATTGGGATATTTGCGTCTAAAAATGAACATTTTTTGGTTTGTATATGTGAGGAAAACGCACTTCTGCATATTTAAGTGTCATTGTGCATTTTGAGCGTTTCTTGGTTAATTGGTGAACTTTTTAACCAATTAACCGCTGTCATATGACAATACAAACTAAACAAAGAATTACCTCAGAGTCTCAGGAAAAATTATCAGAAATTGCTGAAATATTGCTAAGGGGCATTTACCGCCTGGAAGAGAGGAAAAGAGCAGAAAATCTCCAGATAATGCTTGCTAGTAAAAGCTCGCCGAGCCTTCATAGTACTGATTCCACAGTTATTAACAAACAGGATTAGAAACTATGAACAAAAGCATCATTCGTCAGATTATTGAACTCGAAGAAAAAACAACTTCAGAGTTAAGGCAGCTTTACAATCAGATCATGCCAAAACCGGCAACACCAACCGCGGGTAAAGAATATCTCAAACCAAGAATTGCTTATCGCCTTCAGGAGCTAGCATTTGGAGGATTGAGTCAGGAAACCAGTGAGCAATTAACCAGAATTGCTGACGGTGCTTCCACCGATTCCCTAAAACGTCACAGTGATTTAATGCCAGGCACCAGAATCTGTCGTGAGTGGAATGGCAAGATGTATGAGGTGGAGGTAGCAAAAGACTGTTTTGTCTGGCAGGGTCAGAAATTCAAAAGCCTGTCATCAGTTGCCACCAAGATTACCGGAACCAAATGGAATGGTCCGAAGTTTTTCAAATTAAGAGCAGAACAATAATAACAAAATTCAGAAAATTATCATGAGACATTATTCAGATACCGGACTCACCGGCAATCACCAAGAAAACCAAAATGATTTGAGCAACAAACCCAAAATCCGCTGCGCCATTTACACCAGAAAATCCAGTGAAGAAGGGCTTGAGCAGGATTTTAACTCAATTGATGCCCAAAGACTGGCGGGAGAAAATTTTATCGCCTCGCAGGTTAGTAAAGGATGGGTGATGCTGGAGGATCGTTATGATGATGGAGGGTTTTCTGGAGGAACGCTGGAGCGTCCGGCATTAAAGAGGCTGTTTAACGATATCAGAAATGGTAAAATTGATTGTGTGGTTATTTACAAGATTGATCGACTCAGTAGGTCATTGCTTGATTTCCAGAAGATCATGGAACTGTTTGACCAAAACCGTGTTAAATTTGCTTCAGTTACTCAAAATCTCACCACCGATAATTCTAACGGCAGATTGATGCTAAATGTGGTGCTCAGCTTTGCCCAATATGAAAGAGAAATTACCGGAGAACGTATCCGCGATAAAATTGACGCTTCAAAAAAGAAAGGGATATGGATGGGTGGAACTGTGCCTCTTGGTTATGATGCCAAGGAAAGAAAACTGCTAATCAATCAGGAAGAGGCAAAAATCATCGCCACTCTTTTTGAAATTTTTATTGAAACCGAATCAGTAACTGAAACTGCCAGAGAATTAAACCGTCTTTGCTTTACTACTAAAACCTGGATTACCAATTCAGGTAAAATTCAAAGAGGCAGAAAATTCAACAAGGCAACAGTTAGAAGAATCATCGAAAACCCGCTTTATGCCGGAAAAATAAAACACAAAGACAGAGTTTATGACGGGCTGCATGAAGCCATCATCAGCAATGAAATCTGGCAAGAAGCAAACAACATTATCAAAAGGCATCATGAAACCAAAATAATCACTCCGGTTTCAAGAATAACTGTTGCTCCGCTTTTAAAGGGCATCATGAATTGTGGAATTTGCGGATCAAAAATGACTCCGACTTACACTTCCAAGAAAGGCAAAAGATATCGCTATTACATTTGCTCGGCCAGTTCCAAGGGAAATAATGATGCCTGCAAGGTTGGTAGAATTCCGGCATCTGAAGCTGAAAATGTAGTCACAAATCAGGTTTTGAATATTCTAAAAAAACCGGAGTTTGTGGTAAGAGCAATAAGCCAAGCTCCCAAAGCGTTCTCTGAAAATATCGTAATTGGTCACTTTCGGCAAATTGAAAAAGTCTGGGATGAATTATTTCCAGTTGAGCAGGCAAGGATAATTAATCTTTTGGTTAGAGACATCGAGGTCAGACCAGAAGGTTTTAATATCAGGATTTTCAAGGAAGGAATTAGCTTATTATCAAACGAATTAACCGCATAAAAAATATGAAAGAAGAGCAGCAAAACATGAACATCGCAAATGATGAAACCATCAGCTTTTTTGTTCCACTTGAGATTAAAAAAAGAGGCGGATCAGCAATGATCATTATGCCCAAGAACATCAAGAAGGAAGAGATGAGCAAATGCTTTGATGAAAAAATGATCAAGGCTTTTGCTAAAGCCCATAAATGGAAAAGAATGCTTGATGACGGCGATGTAAATTCACTGGCTGGTATCGCCGCAGCAGAAAATGTAACTGGGGCTTACATCAGCAGAATTTTTAATCTGAATTTTATGGCACCAGAAATCGTTGAGAAAGTTTTAAGTGGACAGCAGCCAAGAACATTAAAGCTGCAAGATATGCTTTATAGTGCTGTGCCATTACTATGGCAGGAACAGAAGGAAAAATGGGGATTTTAGAAGAAGGATTTTTTAACTAAATCGTGAGGGAAACTTGCTGATATTAAAACTGCATGCTAGCAATGCAGCTATTAGCTTTAAAATTTTACTTTACTCTTTTTTCCAATTCCTGCTTAAGACTGGCTATATTTTTTTCAATATTACTGGCATAAGCAACAATACCGTAAAGTTGTTCATCAGAAAAAGTATGAATTTCTTTAGAAAATTCATTTAGATCAGAGGAAAATCTCTCCGCTGAAATTCGCAAAAAATAATATTCTACCTTATTGACATTTGACATAAAAACTCACTTAAAAGATTAATAATCTAATACTGTCTAGAGCCAGTAAATAGAAGGCTTCAGACAGTCACACTATTGCTCTTTTAGAAGGGAAGTCAACTAGAAGAAGGGAATTACTTAAAGATTTATTTTTTAAAAAATAAATCTATCAATCGCGCTTATATATAGGAATTTTCTTTTTTACGCATAGATATGCGACAAGTTCGTAAATGAGACAAAAATTTTATTAGCAGAACCATTTCAAGAAGTTCGAGTGAGACATCACCAAGCCGCTATTTTTAAGCCTTAACTTTTTTGGCGAGGTTAAGCTTATTCGGAGAAACGGAGAGAAAAATTGCCAGAAATCGGCAGAAATTGGAAAATTTGGAGAAGAGGAAGTTAAGCTAAAACCGAAATGTGAATGCTGTGAGAAGCCGCTAATACTGGGCTTGGAGCGGGATGACGAAAATCAGAAAAATAGAGCAGAGAACGGTTTAGCAAAAGAAAAATGGCGGAGCATGTGCTACCTCGTGCGAACTTTTCTCCTTTCGCCTAAATTTTTTCCGATGCAGTATTTGCAATGGCTAAAGGCACATTTTGACTTAACTAAAAAAGTTCGAAAGTTGCAGATGCTTCTCGGTTGGGATTCGAACTGAACTTCTAAATAATGTTTTTAATTATATTTAAAAAACTTGTGTTTTAATAAATGTATTGTATAACGCTACACAATACATTTATTAAAAATTAATCTTTATGACTAACACAAAACAACATCCAGGATCATATGTAAAAAAAATCCTTAAGGAGAAAAAACTAACCGCATTAAAAGCTGCCGAAATTCTTGGAATTGGAAGACCGGCTTTAACTAACTTTCTTAATAATAAGGCGGATCTTTCAAGGGAGATGGCGGCGCGCTTAGAAAAGGCATTTGATATTAAAAAATCTGAGTTGTTACAGATGCAGGTCGAATTTGATAATGACAAAATAATGCTATATGAAAAACAGCTTCCAATTAATAGATATGTCACAGGTAACTTAGAGATACGAGCGTCAGACATCGAGCTTTGGTCAGAAAAGCATGAATCCAGAGCAGAGTTAGCTGTTCTGGTAAGAAAATTAATCAATAGCACCGGAATCAATTTGGTAAAAGTTGATTTTCCAGCATATGAAAATTCTGAATTACCAGGATGGGATGGTGAACTAGAATCTGAATCAGCTACACAAAAAATTCCTCTTGGAAAATCGGGGTGGGAATTGGGAGTTGGTAAGGAACCAAAAGATAAAGCAAACAAAGATTACAAATCTAGAACTGAAGGTATTCCTTTAAAAGAGAGAAAAAATATCACATTTGTATTTGTTACGCCGAGAAATTGGAAAGATAAAAAGAAGTGGGAAGAATCTAAAAAAAATCTAAAAGAATGGAAGGATGTAAGGGCGTATGATGCTAGTGATTTAGAACAATGGATAGATCAATCAACGGCAACCCAAACTTGGTTTTTGGAAAAAATAAAACTTGATGACAAGGGATTTTGGTCTCTTGATGGGTGTTGGAAAAAATGGGCATCAAATACCAAACCGGAACTAAATAAAACTCTATTCAAAGAAGCTGTAGAAGTTCATAAGCAAGATTTCTTATCGTGGCTAAATCACAATCCTCCAGCCAAGCCTTTTATTATTACCTCGGATTCTCATGAAGAGGCTTTAGCCTTTCTAGCCTGCATGTTTGATCATGTGGACGGTATTTTCAGCGATAAAGCGATCGTTATTAAATCACCTGAAGCTTTAAGAAAATTGATGGCAATAAACTCAAAAGAAATCGTTATTATATCATCTTCGGATGCAGAAAAAGAAATGCTTTCAGGTTATCAAAATTCTATTCACACAATAATCATTCGCCACAAAAACGAGCTAAAAGATAGGGGGGAAGCAAGCATAGTATTGGATATGCCAAGTTACAATGCGTTTAAGAATTCGTTAAAAGAGATGGGAATGGATGATGATGCAATTAATCGCCATATAAAAGATTCCGGATCTTCGCCAACAATTTTAAGACGCCGTTTATCAGGAGTGCCAGCAGAGCAATATCCTGAATGCTTTAAAGATGAAAATGTTATTCGTAATCTAATACCAATAACATTAGCAGGCTCTTGGGATAAAGACAGAGAGGCAGATAAAGAAATCATAAGAGAGTTATTCGGCGCGGATAAAAATGAAGTGATAGAAAGAGCAATTGCAGATCTTTGCAAGAAGGATACCACATTGCTTTGGACGATAGGCAAAAAAATTGGGGTAAAATCAAAAATAGAGAATTTATTCTTGATAAAAGATTCAATTACTGAATCCGATTTAGATAAATTTTTTACAGTGGCGATAAATGTTTTAAGCGAGGAAGATCCGGCATTAGAACTACCAGAAGAAAAGAGATGGATGGCGGGAGTTTATAATAAGATTCGTAATCATTCCGGATATTTGCGCGAAGGAATTTGTGAGACCTTAGTATTGTTATCCATGAACGGTAACCAATGGTTTCAAGACCGACTCGATATTGATGTTCAAGTTAAAGTTAATGAAATAATCAGAAATTTACTAAAACCATTTAAGCAAAATACATGGTTCTCTCAAAAAAATGATCTTCCTAAGTATGCTGAAGCAGCTCCAGAAGAATTTCTTAAAATAGTAGAGGAAGATTTGGGCAGCGCTTCTCCCGAAATTTTATCGTTACTCAAACCAGAAAAAGGTGGGATATTTGGCGGTTGTCCCAGGGCTAGTTTATTGTGGGCGCTTGAATTGTTGGCATGGAATCAGCAAAATTTATGGAGAGTGGTTAAGATACTTGCGCAACTCGCGCAGCATAAGATAGACGATAATTATTCAAATAAGCCGATAAACAGTCTAGAAAACATTTTTAAATCTTGGATTCCTCAAACCTCGGCAAATCTTGAGCATCGTAAAAAAATATTGTCCGAGCTAATCAAGAAATTTCCTTCGGTTGGTTGGGAAATATGCATGGATCAATTTCATGTTGGACAAAGCGTTTGCAGTCCGTCGTCTAGACCTAGATGGCGAAATGATGCTTCTGGATCCGGTCATGGAGTAAGTAACCAAGAAAGATTTGAGTTTACGCGCGAGGCTGTAGATAAAGCTCTAGGATGGGAAAAGCCTGATGAAAAATATTTGGGAGAGTTGCTGGAAAGGCTGCAAGTGCTAAGCAATGAAGACAGCGAAAGACTTTGGAATCTTATATCGGATTGGAATTCTACCAATCCAACCGATCAGCAAAAATCCAAGTTAAGAGAATATCTAAGGCGTTATGCACTTTCTGGACATAGAAATGGTCATCTAAACGAGAGCAATAGAAAAAATGCCAATATTGCATATGCTCTACTCGAGCCAAAAGATTTATTATGGAAACATCATTGGCTATTTGCAGAGACTTGGGTGACAGAATCAATATCAGAAATTGATGATGAAAATTATTCTTATGAAAAAAGAGATAAACAAATAGAGCAGCTCAGAATCTCAGCTCTTTCAGAAATTTGGAGGGAAAGAAATAACTTGGGAATAATACAGCTTCTTTCTCAAAGTAATGCCTGCGTATATATTGGTTTTTATCTCAGAAAAATTATTAGTCAGAGTGATATAGCGCCTTTATTTGACGAGTTATTTTTAGTAGAGATGGAGGTAAAAATTGATCAGTTTATTGCAGGATTTTTTGGTCAAAGTAAGGAAGGTGATGAAGTTGTGGCAATGACAGATTTGATAACTCATTACATTAAATCCGGAGAAGAAGATAAGATTATAAAAATTGTAAAAAATGCCCCTTTGCGCAAGGAAACTTGGCAAATAGTTTTAAATCTGAGTGAAGGTCTGCAAAAAAGATATTGGTCTGAAACCGATGTCAGAAGCTATGGACTCAAGGAAGAGGAGTTAAAAGAACTGATAGACAGATTGATATGGGTAAATCGCCCAAAGTTTGCAATATCAATAATTGGATTTCCTCAAGTACTGAAAAATGTTAATTCAGAACAGTTAGCTGTTTTACTAAAGGAAATGGCCACTAACGGTTCTGAGTCATGGCAAAAATATCAGATTCAGTCTTACACAATTGAAGATATTTTTAAGACTTTGGCAGAAAGAGCTGATATATCAGAGGATCGTCTCGCGGGATTAGAATTTTTGTATATAAAAACTCTAGAGCATACCTCGTATGGTATTCCTAATCTGGAAAAAAATGTTACAAAATTTCCGCAACTATTCATGCAGGCATTAGCTTTGACATTTAGACGCAGAGATCATCAAGATGATTCCAAAAAATGGGTTGGTGAAAACGCAGAAAATAATGAAGTTATCGCCTCAACCGCATATTCTTTGCTTAGCAACGTTAAATTGTTGCCAGGAACAGAAAACGGAATAATTGATGAGAATAATCTTAAAAATTGGGTGGAAGAAGTTCGTAAGTTATGTGCAGAAAATAATCGGGAAGATATAGGAGATCAGTACATAGGGCAATTTTTATCTAAAGCGCCGATCGGAGAAGATGGGGTATGGCCGTGTAAACCAGTTAGGAATGTTTTGGAGTATTTTAAATCAGAGCAAATCGCTAGAGGTTTATCAATCGGTGTTTACAATTCTAGAGGTGCTGTTTGGCGCGGAACTGGAGGTGACCAAGAAAGAGAGCTTTTAATAAAATATAAAAACTGGGCTCAATCTTTAGAATATGACTACCCATATGTTTCTCAAATTCTGAACAGTATTGCCGATAATTATGAGAATGATGCAAAAAAATGGGATGAAAATGAAAAGCTAAAAAGACACGCGATAATTTAGTTTGTAAGCCTCATTTTGCTACAACTAGATATTAGAATAGGCCAAAACAGCTCAAGAAAGTTGATGTTTATGATGAAAACAGTAAATTTTTATGCTGCGTTGCTTTTTTTGATCAAAAAATTTACCAAAAATTTACATGAAACTTAATCACAAACTTTTCATTTCCGCTTTGGCTATTTTGGCTGCAACTACCAGCCAGTCTTTCGCCGCAGGATATTCAACTGATTCAACCTCGGCATCTGGTTTAGGTAATGCTTATGCTGGTTCTGTGACTGGCGTTCATGATGTAAGTGACATGTTCTTTAATCCTTCAGTAACTGCAGGTCTTGATAAAAACCAGTTTATTGCAGCTATGACTTACATTAAACTTGATGTTGATTCTGATGGTACTGCCGGAAGATTTTCAGGTGGCGGAAGTGTAAGTGGTGGTGATTCAAAAAATGCTGGCTCAAATAACTTTATCCCAGCTTTTTATCTTGCGACTCCAATCAATGATAAAACAACTTTTAACCTTTCAGTCACTTCACCTTTTGGTCTGGCTACCAAATATGATTCTGATTGGGCGGGAAGATATCAGGCGGTTAAGAGCGAAATTTCTACAGTAAACTTCAACCCATCTTTGTCATACAAACTCACTAACAAACTTTCTGTCGGCGCTGGTGTTGTTGCTCAATATTATCAAGCAACCCTCACAAAAGCGGTATTTACCGGCGGCAATGACGCAACAGGAAAGCTAAGTGGCAGCGATTGGGGTTATGGATATAACCTTGGTGCGAGCTACAAATTTAATGATCAGTTAAAAGTAGGCGTTGGTTATCGCTCAAAAATCGATTACAATTTGTCAGGCACAACAAAAGTTGCTGATCTTGGCATGTATTCTGATTTTAATGCTAAAACCGCAACTCCTGAATCTTTAACTGCTGGTGTTGCTTATAAATTAAATCAAACAGTTGAATTGGCTTACGATACCACTTGGACAAGATGGTCTCGCCTAAAAAGTTTGGTGGTTAATGCTAATCAAAATGCAAACTTGAATGACACCACAACTTTCAATTGGCACGATTCTTTCCTTCACTCAATTGGCGCTAACTTCACAGTTAACGACAAAACTTTGATCAGAGTTGGTACTGCCTACGAAAAAGATGCGGTGACCGATGCCAATCGTGGTCCAAGAGTTCCTGGTGGCGATAGAATCTGGACAACTCTTGGCTTTAATCAAAAACTCGGTAATGGTTGGGCTGTTGATGGCGCTTATTCTCATCAATTTTACAGAACTGCCAACATGAATATTTCTAATTCATCCACAACAGTTCCGAGCATTTCGACAAAATATAAAACCAATGTCGATGTCTTCTCAATCGCTTTGAAGAAAGATTTTTAGCAATTTTCACTCAAGCCCACTTAACAAAAAAGTTTTGTGGGCTTGAGTTTTTGGTGCTTTTGTGCAAAAATATGTTTTTTGAATTAATGACTAATTTTGATGGAAAATTCGATAAACCACTTACCAGATGTTAAGAAGAACGAGCTAGAACGCGTTGTTGCTGTTATTAAGAAGAATTGTGATAATATTGAGAAAATCATCCTGTTTGGCTCTTACGCCAGAGGCAATTACAAAGAAGCAAAAGATTTAAGCCCAACAAGCAGAACCGGTCATGTTTCTGATTACGATATCTTGGTTGTTACTGGCAAAAAAGATGTAGCCCTTAATTCTCTTTTATGGGGTAGAATTTCTGAAGAATTACAAGGTCTTAATCTCAGCGCCTTTCCTAAAATCCTTACTCACGATATTGAAGAGCTGAACAAAAAACTTGCTGAAGGTCAGTATTTTTTCTCTGACATTAAAAAAGAAGGAATTTTGCTTTTTGATACTGGCAAGTTTGAGTTAGCGGAAGAAAAGAAATTGAACGCTGAGGAAAAGCGACAAATTGCACAAAAGCACTTTGATTATTGGTTTGATAAGTCTCAGATGTTTCTTGGTGATTATAATTCCAATTTAAACAACTTTAGCTCCACCGGAAAAGAAAGATTTTTAACGCAAGCAGCATTTCATCTTCATCAGGTTGCTGAGTCATGCTACAAAGGAATTTTGCTGGTATTTACCAATTACACACCTCGCGAACATTTTTTAGAAATTCTTGGTAAAAAGGCTGAGAATTGTTCTGCTGAATTCAAAGATATTTTTTCCAAGGCAACCAAGCAAGATGAGGATCGTTTTAATCTACTTGAATATGCTTATATTGGTGGGCGTTATGATCCGGACTATTATATCTCAAAGGAAGACTTAAAAATTTTGGAAACCAGCGTTCAAAAACTTTTCAAACTTACAGAAGAATCGTGCAAGAAAAAGATCAGTAGTTTTGTTTAGCAGCAGCTTGCACTAACTTCAAAATAGATCAGCTTGTTCTCTTTGGCGGTTGAGGTGATGAGACGGGAATGATCAGTTGCCCAAGAGTAAGTCAAAGAAGCATTAAAATACCTGCTGCTAAAAATTGTTTTCAATCCTGCGCCGGCCAGTCTGCCATCAGCTCCATTTCCAACATATTTATTTTTAACATAGCCATAATCGTAAAATGGTTCAACGGCAAATTTATTTAAATGAACCAAGTTTTTAGCCAAAAATCCTTCACTGTTCTTTGCCAAAGGTGCAGCAAGTGCTCCGAGGTTGAAGTTGGCTTTGTTGCGGAAGTAATAGCCAGAATCGCCAGTGATGTAATTTTCACGAAAACCGCGCACTGAATAATATCCGCCGACAGAAAATTGCTCTGTTCCAAAAAGAGTTTGCTTGGAATATTGGCTGTCCATTTCTGTTGAAAGCGTGAATGGAATTTCGGTTTTTGGAATCGTGAATTTTTTTGAAACTGAGGCGTAAAGTTTGAAATAATCGAACTGCGCTTTTGGCGTATCTGCAGTTAAATTTAATCCATCCTGTTTAGCGTTGAGTAATTTTAAGCCTTTGGAATAGCTTGGCTTTAGGTAAAGATTAACGCCGTTTTTGAAGTAATTGGAAATTGTAAAGCCAATATTTCCGATGGTTAATTTACGCTCAGAAGTATCAATTTTTTCGCCATTTAAATAGCTGGCTGATGATTTGGTTGTAAGTGAGGTATTGGCAGAAATCCGCAAATTGCCTTTGTTTAAAAGCACGCGGTCGATTGTAGCGTTATTGCGTTCAGAGAAGCCCGTTAAGCGAATTGGTCCGTTAGTTCCAGGGTTTGTGCCACGAAATTCTGATCTTGAGTAATCATAAGAAAAGGTGTTGTAACCGAATGGAACTGAGATGCCGGAAGTAAATGACTTAATATCTTTTTCTTGGCTGTCATCATTGAGATTGGTCGAGTAGCTTAAGTTGATAGAGTCATTCAACGAAAGCAGATTATCAATCCCACCAGAAAAGTTTGTTCTTTTTACTCCAGTAAAATCATTTCCTAAATTATCATAACCAACAGTTGCCCGTGCAGGAAATTTCTTTTGATTGGCGATATAAACCTTGGCTTCACCTTCGGTAACTGCTGGTTCGATTTTCATCGTGGCGTTATTAGAAGGAAGGCGGTTCATCTGATAAAGCCCTTGGTTAATATCTACTAAATTTAGCGTGTCACCTTCCATCAAGCCAAAGGCTGTAAATTCCTGCATCTTATCGGTGAAATGGTTGTCGCCAACAATCACTTCATCAATTTTTCCTTCGAGAATTTTCAGCTCAAGATTGCCGATTTGGATATTTTGCTTCGGCACAACAACTCGCGCCGTTACATATCCTTCATCATTGTAAAAAGTTTGAATTGCGGTGATGATTTCGGTCAAAGTTTTTGCCTCAACGCATTTGCCGATAAATGGTGAAGTCAGTTTTTTCTTCTGTCTTCTGGAAACGGAATTGGCATCAATCAGAGCAATTGATTTTATTGGAAAACATTCAGCTGGTTTGCCTGAAATCGGCGTTTGTTTTTTGCCTTCCTCTTCAGCTTCTTTTTTCTTGCGGGTGCGCTCTTTGCGAATAGTCTCTTGCTCTCTTAAACGGCGATCTTCTTCGATTTTATTTTGCTGTTGACGGGTGATCCAGTCTTGTTGATTTATAATGTTTTGGTCAGGATCGGCAGCATAGGAAGATAGTGATAAGTTTATTAGAAAAATAACCAATAAGAAAAATTGTGTGCCTACGCCGTGTTTTTTCATCTGTTGAGTTATTGAGGTGGGTTATCTTTTGGTTTTTTAAAAACTTTATTAACTATTTCCGATATTAAACTTGGTTCTTCTTTCTGATCTTTGTCATCGGAGTATAAATCCCAGAATTCTTCCACTACTAAATCTTCTTCTGGAGGCATTGTTACAAGATACGGATTATAAAATTTATGAATCTTTTTATCCTCACCTAAAAACTCTTCGGGATAAGCTTTGGCAGATTTAGAAAGTTGAGAATTGCATTTGCAGCAATTGGTTTTTGTTAACTTCTCTTCTAACGATGGTCCTACATATACTTCATGTTCGCTGTCATATAGATATATTGTTCCGCATTCCAAGCATGATAGGAAGGTGTATCCTTGCCCCATATCAGACCTATATGTCAAGTAGACCGACTGTATAGGTTTTAAGTTTTGATCAAATGATACTACATTGTAGCATTTAGATTTAGATTTTTTCATATTAACTGATTATCTCATTTAAAGTGATGATACCAATTTCCATTTGACTCTCTGGCAACGGTTTCTTCAGATTCAAATCCGATTTGAACTAAAGAGTTTTGTTGAATGGGATAATTGTGTTTGGTGAGTAGTTGATTAATTTTGGTCTTTAATTTGCTGTTAGAGGCGAGTCTTAATTTTGTTTTATCGGTTTTAACGCAGATCCAAATTACTAGATTCTTCGGATCAATTTTGTATGCTCCATACCAATTAATCCAAAATGGCTCATCGCAATAAGGCTTAACTTCTGTTTTTATATCATCCACAATATCGAGTATTTTCCTTTTTAGAGAGTTTTTTGGGATAAAAAATTTTAGTATATTAATCATGACTATTTATCTTCAAAAACCTTTACTTTTGACTCATCTTTTATTGCCATTCTTCCAAAATCTGGATCAATTCTAACATTTCCGCACGTACATTGCAGGTACTGAATAGGACGAGATTCTACGATATCTTTGCAAATTTGACATTCATAAAAAATGTTTTTGTCAGCAGGATAGCCTTTTTTAAAATCAGGGTTTATGTATTTTTTCTTCATACTATTTTAATTCTATTACATCAGGAGTTTTGAGCGGCTTCTTTATTTTCATTTTACTCAATTTTTCATTCATTTTCTTTCTGCCAGGAATAGAAGATGGTGAATCCAAAAAGTACTCGTAGATATATCTGCAAGCCGCATCTTCTGAAATAAACTTTTCTTCTTTGTGAATATTTCCTCTTTCATCAAAGTAAAACACCTCCCAAATTCCGTGGTAATTTTTCATAATTATTCTATCTGGCTCTAGGCTTCCATCTAGGGAGTAGAATCGCTGGTCAATTCCTATTTTAGCTAACTCTTCTATTAGTTCTTTTTTATTCATATAAACCTATTGGTTAGTTGGTATAATAATTCCTCTTTTTACTAGAATTTCCTCACTTACTGGTGCGATGTGCTGAATGCCAAAACCATCTTGTCCATAAGCCGGAGATATTATTCCTGATCTAACTTCAAATGGCTTAACTACTTCATAAGAATTATAAATATTTGTATTGGTAGTTCCAGGTATAGATCTATTGGTAATGGGTGTTCCAGTTGGTGCGAAGTAGTATCCACTAGGTGAACCATATCTATCAATTTTTGTTCCTGGCATTAAGAAAGTTCTTTCTGATTGCCCTAAGAAGCCATTATTTGGAGGATAATAGAGAGCTGGTAGAGATGTTGTAACAGGAGTATTGTTACTTAAGTTTCTTGCCGCTCCGCCAGTTTCCAATTCAACTCCAGTGAATAAGCCTTTACCTAAACCACTAGCTGCTCCACCAACTCCAAGAGTTAATCCTAAAACACCCAGCGCTTGTCTTGATTCTTCTGGTATGTAGCTAAGTAAAGTATTGTAATCCTCTGAAGTTTTAGCCACATAGTTTCTAACCGGAGTATTTCCTTCTTCCGTCAGGCTTAATTTATTAGCTATTACATCGGCTCCAGTTATTACTTTATCAGCTGCAGGAGCCAGTGTTTGTGCTACTGTGTTATTTAACTTTTCTGCGCCTTTAAAGGCATTACCTTTTCCTTCATAGGCTAGTACTGCAGTTATTAAAGCTGATGCTGCTGGAATTGCTAAAGGCAATAGAGGATTCACATCATTTCCAAATTTTGCCCCATTCGCATAATTATTATTACCAGCAAGAACTGTTGGGAGCGTTAATTGGAAATTGGTGTTACCAGATTGATAAGTATCCCATCTGCTTTGTGTAAAATCGCCAATATTGTGAGCAGTGTTTTCTTCCGCCTGTGAATAAGCTATCCCTTTTTTATCAACCTGAGCGTGATAATTTTCATGTGATAACGATCCAGCAACTTGTGAATTTGATTGGTTTTTATCTACATTAATTGCGGAAGTATCTTTGTTTCTATCGTAAAAACCTAAAGCACCAGCAGCATCAGAATTTGGATCAATTTCATTTCCGTTATACGCAATAAGCTCTTTTGAATCTTTTGTTAAATCTTTGGCGGCTAGTTTAGGATTAAACATTAAATCCTGAAGTGTGGAATATTTGTTGCTGAGTGAATCAAGAACATTGGTTCCGCCACCTTGTTTTGTTCCATCTGCTGCAATTTTTATTTCACCTTTTTGATTGTAAGCCTCGTAAATAGTTCCAACCGGAATCGCTACTAAGTCTTTGCTGTAGTTTAGCTGCTTGCCAATGTCCTTTCTTCCAGCCTCAGAGAAAAGCCTGTGATCAAGAGTAAGCGACCCTTCAAAATCTCCACCAGTCACATCCTTAGTTGCAGAAGTTAGAGTTGAATCAAGCCCGCCAATCGTTGCATAAACTGTTCTGTTAGATTCATTTTGCGCATAAGAACCCGAAATTGTAGTTGAACCACCTGGAGATTGATTTGGTTGTCCGCCGGTTCCTGGAACTGTTGCTTGATTCCCGCCAACCGCTATGCTGGTTGATGCACCAAACGACATGCTTTCTGAGTAATAAGAATCTTGTAACTCTTTTTTGTTGGTGTTGCCGGTTACTGCTAATGCGAGATTATCACTTAAGATTGCAGCGCCAGTTAAGTTAAGGTCTTTGCCAACGTTAACTGCCATACTGTCAGTTCCTTTAATGGTAGTGATATCATCAACCCACAGTCTGTGCATATCAGCATTACTCATATTGAATCCACCGCCAACATTTCCGCTATTACCACCAGAGCCAACGCCAACTCCAAAGTTAAATCCAAATCCACTGCTTGAAAAATCTTCTTCGGTTTGTTTGCTGCTTACATTGAGGTTGTTGCCGATGTTAAGAGCTACATTTTTAGCTAAGAGATTTGCGCCAGAAATATTTGCATCATTTCCGGTGTTTAGAGTAAGAGTGCCGTTTTCTGCGCCGATTTGAGAATTGGTATAAAAGGTTTTGTTGTATTCAGATTCGCCTTGTGAAAGTCCGATGTTTAGCTGAACGCCGTTATTGCCAACGCTTCCTCCGCCGTAGATTGTTTCTTGTTTTGATTTTTGAGAAAGAGTATTAGTTCCGGCTTCGATCTTAATATCGTTAGCTGCTGCTAAAGTTACATTGCCATTAACGCTTGATAGCATGCTACCAAGAACATTTAGGTTATTGTTGCTGGCAATGTCGATGTCGCCATAACCAACAAAGTTTGAGGCTTTAGATAAAGAAGTTTCAGTGGTGTTTTTAACACCTGTCGCAGTAGTGTTTAGATATCCAGCGCCATACATTCCAGTTCCAAAGGAAGTAGATGCGGCTGAAGCAGCGCCTGCTGTTGCGGCTGCGGCAGCAACTGTGGCGGTAGCCACAGCAGTTTGAGCTAGAACAACTTGAGCAGCAGCAAGTTGGACGGCTTTGCTTGTTGCTTTACCTTCATCCTGAAGTCTTTCCATTTTCTTAAGTTTCTCTACTGCTTCAATTGCTTTCTTTTGTGCATCAACAACTGCTTTCCAGGCATATCCGGCATCAACATAAGCATTGCCAACTTTAGCTCCAGCTTCAACTGTTATTGTGCTTTCTTTGCTTGAGTAAGAAGAAGTTTCCTGAGCATCGGTTAAATTAAAATCACCAGCAGTTTTAATAATTGAATCTCCGCCAACTGTTAGGTTGGAAGCAGCAAGAGTTAGATTACCTGAATTTGTGACGGCCGCATTATTAGTAACATTGGCAAGCATTGATCCACCAATGTTAATATTAGAAGATTTTTGCGTTGAAGAGGTAAGTGAATCTTCAAATCTTGAGCCAGTTCCTTCAACGCCAGCAGAGGCAGAAGCATGCGCCAAATCTCTAGTTAGTTTGAATTTGCCGATTTCAATTTCTTCATTTTTGCTGCTCGAAGTGGTTTTTTCTGCCGCTGAAAGCACATTAACATTACCATCAACATTCATCAAAGCGTTTCCAGCCACATCAACATTTGATGCAACAATATTAACATCGCCAGTTGAATTCATCATCATGTCGCCACCAACATCCAAGGTTGCTGAATGTTGAGTAATAGTTGCAGTGTTGCTTTTCGCTGAAGCTCTTTCGTATTTTGGTCCGTTGTTAAATTCTAAAACATCTTTTTTAAGGCTTGGAGTCGCCATGAATAAATAGGCATCAAGATAAAGTTTACCCATCTCAACTGGGTTGGCCAAAGTTTTCAAAGTATCGCCAAGAGTAAGTTTAGATTTTTGGTGAACCTCAGAATGTTCGCTCCTTAGCTCGGCTGCTTTAATATTTACGCCAGCAACCGATCCGCCATCGATAGTTTGGAAAGTTCCATCAGCGTTGGTTTTGTATGAGCCATCAAGATTTTGCGCGACTGTAAAACTACCAACATTAAGATCGCCACCAGTTTTAAGAGTTGAACCAATTAAGTTCATTGTTCCTAGTTCAGCATTAACCGCTAAATCACCACCAAAATTTAGTTTTGATTCAGCGGCAGTTTCTTTATAATCATAAACCGAATCATAGCGCGAATGGAAAGTCCCTGATTTAGAAGAGGTTTCTTCAGTCATTTTTGAATCAATGGCATTAGCAATGTTAACATTGCCAAAGTCGGAGGTTAAAGAACCATTGCCAGTCACATTTACATTGCTGCCGATGATATTGATGCTGGCAGTTGTTGCGGTATCAGAAAGTCCGGTTGAGGTAACATTTAAATTACCACCAACGTTGATATTGCTAGCAATATTTGTGGTTGTATCACTAACTGAACTGCCACCTTTGCTTGCGTGTCCCCAAGATTCTTCGGTGCGGTTACGAAGTTGCAGAGTTGATAAATTAACATTGTTTCCAGCGGTAATATCAGCATTTCCAGTTGTAGTGATATTCGCTGCATAATTATTGAAGTCATTGCCAGCATTGACGGTTAAACTTCCCGCAGTAATACCAGCGGTTTCAAGAGTTTTTGATTGGATGAATCCTGTATTAGAAGATGCCATGCCATTAGAAACATAACCAGAAATTCCGCTGGCAAGAAGAGAAGAATCGTTAGTTAAAACAGTTGAAGAATTGGTAACATCTTTTGCAGCACTTAAAGAAGCTGTGCCACCAGCTTTAATTTGTGAGAAGTTAGAAATTGATCCAGCGCTTGAAGTAAGGGAAAGCGCATTAAGCGCAGTAATGTTTGAAAAGTTTTTATTCAAAATATCACCACTCGAAGCAAGAGCGACATTATTTCCAGTTATTGATCCAGCGTTAGTAATTTTTCCGTTGCTTGAGTTAATGTTAACATCTCCAGCTGCATAAATTGTAGCACTGGTGGTCATATTACCGTTTTTAAGATTATCACGGGTTGCCTGGGTAAGATAAATTTTAGGAACGATATAAGTTGCTCCATCAATTACCTGCGTTTCAAACCAGACGATGTCTTTTTGTAAGTTATTGATTTGGGTTTTAGTCAGAGCAGTATTTGTAGTTAAGCCAAGACGCGTATATTCATCGGCAGCATTATCAAGAAGTGATTTTATCTCGTTATTAACATTGGTTTCGCTTGAAGAAAGTAGAAAAGAATTTTTAGTGATAGTTCTAAGCTGCTCTTCGATGATTTTTGTTTGGAAGAATTGATCACCAACCAATCTTTTGCTGGTTAACTCAAACTCAGTTTGAACATCAGTTAAATTCAGACCGATTCTTTGATAAAAATAATTAGAACCAAAGAAGCGCGATTGATCAAGAAACTCAGAACGAGTTTCAAATAATGGTCCGTTTGGATTGGTAGATTTCTGGAATAAGCCGTTAGTGTCCGGTCCATTAAAATAATTACTCAAATCAACGCTGATCGTGCCATTGGTAGTAACATCAGAAACATTAAGCGCATTAGTCAGGCTTGGAGTTTGAGTAGCAATTGTGCCGGTAGAAGCATTTGAATTAGTTGTCGCGTTGCTGACATTATTGGTAACATTAAGCGTGATTGATCCACCAGACTTGATGGTTGATGGATTGTTCTGAGCAAAATCATTGTAATTTAAACGCGACCCTGAGTGGCCTCCATTGCCTGGATCGTGTCTGATATAGTTTGTAGTTCCAAGAGAGTAGATGTCTCTGCTGCCCCAGGTAGTAACCATATAGTAAAGACCAGAGTCATTGATCGAATGGTTGTTTAGCGTATCGGCATTAATAGTGACATTTCCCACAGCAGAAATATTTGAAGCCAGATTGTCCAAAGTTCCCGCATTAACAGTAAGCGTTCCACCAGATTGAATCCATGAAGCAATTGAACCTGAATTGGTTAACTGCCTGGCGTAATATCCCCAATATCTATTCTCGCATTTATGCCCAAAGCAGCCGTCATTGTTCAATTGCCAGCTATATTGATTCACCTTGGCAGAGTCGGCCCCATAAATTGTGCCGTTAGTTTGTGGATCAAGAACCGAATTAAAAGGATTTATAGCTCTTTCATTACTGATGGTTGCGGCATCAATTCGCATATTGCCGCCATAAGAAATGATCTGGCCAGAAATGTTTTTTACGAGATTACTTTTGTTATTTGCTACGTTATAACTTGGGTTGGTGAGAGCATATTTTTGAATAGTCAGATTTCCTTCAGAAAAAATAACCGCACCTGACTTGTTGGTCAGATTATTTACAACATTTAACTCCATATTACCGCCAGCATAAATCATCGCCGCCGCTTCGTTGGTTAGGTTATTTGCAACATTTAAAGTTAAATTTCCCGCAACATCAACACGACCAGTATTTACAAAATCGGTTACATCTAAAGAGTAATCACCATTTGCCACAATTGAGTGAAGTGAGTTTTGATAAACAGTTCCGTTTTTAGCAGAAAGAGTAAGCCTTCCGGTTCCACCAATTATCTCAGCATTTATACTGTTGTTAATATTCCCGCTTGCGGAAGTAAGAGTGAGATTAGTATTTGAAGAAAGAGTTCCGTAGTTACTTAAAAGATTTGCAGCCGTGATGCTAAGAGCAGTTCCAGCAGCTATTTTATTGTTAGAATTATCTCCCGATAAAACGCCATTGGTGAATTTGTCAGTGGCAATAATTTCAATCGCGCCATTTGCCTGAAGGTTGGTTTGGTTGGTGACATTAACTGCTTTAATTTTTGTATTGCCGGCACTTTGCAAACTGCCAAGAATTGTGTAATCAGTATTTCCTAGATCAAAATCAAGAAGGCTTCCTGCATAAAAATTTCCACCAGTATTTGTGATGGTGGTTGCTTGATTTGTGACTGAGAACAAAGAGGCGATATCAGAAGCGTTCAGCGCAAGATTGCGTAAAGTTAAACTATTTGCAGCCTGAATTTTAGCATTTGAGTTATCAATTGAAGTTGCATTTAGGTTGATGTTGTTAAGCGCTAAAATGCTGCTATTTGAAGTGTTATTATTTAGCGCATCCGAATTGATGGTGACATTATTTTTAGCAGCGATGCGTTTGTTGTTATTGAGAGTTTTGGCATTGATGACAACTCCATTATCACTTGCAGTTCCAAGAGAAATTATATCTTTGTTGTTGGTAAGATAATTTGAGGCGGTGATGGTGATTTTTTTGTTAGCGTAAATTGAATCATCATTGGTGATTTGTGATGCGGTAAGAGTTAAATTTCTTCCACCAACAAGCTGCGCCGAGTTTGTTAAGCTATTGGTTGCGGTAATATTTAAATCACGATTAGCAGCAATTTGCCCAAGGTTGGTGAAGTTAACGGCAGAAATTGTGAAGTCGTTATCGCTTAGGTTAAGATCAGCGCTCTGATTATTGAAAGTTCCTGAAGTTGTTAAGCTGATATTTCTAGCACTTAAAAACTGGCCATAATTGGTAATATCGCCAAAAGCATTTAAAGTTAGGTCATTGCTGGCATTTTTAGTCTGAGAAATTCCTCTTTGTGTGATAGAACCTTTCTGCGAAGTAAC
Source organism: Rickettsia typhi (assembly GCA_945888585.1). Classification (GTDB taxonomy): domain Bacteria; phylum Pseudomonadota; class Alphaproteobacteria; order Rickettsiales; family UBA1997; genus CAMDAI01. The sequence continues at coordinate 23,595 of CAMDAI010000178.1, forward strand.
TGAGATATTTCCAACTTCTGATGCGATGTTGTTATAATCAATATTGCCTTGGTTATCGATTGTAATTCCTGCGCGCGAAGCCAAAAGATCGCCAGAATATTTAATTCCGAATCCTTCCTTGGTGGCCACGATAAAAATTCTACCAGCCTGAATTTTTCCCAGAGCAGAAGCGTCAATTGCCACTTCATCAGGAAGATTGCTGCCAGGTGTTGCATTGTCGGAAGTAACGGCTTTGGTTAGATAGTTAAATGTTTGATCACCGGTGCGAAGGTTCACATCATTAGTTCCAGCATAAACCGGCGCCACGATATTCATCACATTTGCAACAAGATCAGTTGAGGTAGTATTTTCCAAATCAATACCAGCACCCATAATCGTCAACTTCGGCAAAAAGCCGTGAGTTACAGCGTAGGCATTATCGCTTAATCTAAAAGTAAGATCAGCAGGATTTGGATTAAACTGATTTGCCGAACCAACAACCGCTGTAAAACGACTGACATTAATAAACCCCGATCCGTTCATCACAAAACCATTCGGATTCGCCAAAACAAGGTCAGCTTTTTTGCCAGCGATTTCTGTGTAGCCGTTTATTTGTGAAATATTGTTCGAAGTAACTTCGTTTAGAATAACTGAAGCAGCGCCAGAACCAGCTAAATTCGCATTATCATTAATAAGACCACCAATCTGAGTTTGAATAACGCCATTCTGACTGCCAATGGCATTATTTAAAATCAGACCACTTGGATTTACGTTATATGAATCAAACTTATTGTGAGAAAGTCCGCCAGCATTTGGTGTAGCGATATTTACAATCGGAACATTATTTGCAGCGCGGTCAATTTGCGTGTTGGTAGAGCCATCAGGAGTAATAGGAAGTTCAGCAGCTCTTGCAGTTGATGCAGAAATGAAAATGAATTGCTCACATATTAATGAGATGACTGCGAGATTGACTAGGAATTTTTTTGAGGTTTCGAGAATTGCAGGAGAGAAATTTGTAATCTTGCGGACAGCGCAAAAAATTAGCGATTCTTTATAGTTTCGCTTTCTAGTGAGTTGCCCAAATTTACCTTCATTTAGCTTTAACAAATTGTAAGTTGTTACATTACGCCCAGTCTTTTTTATAATTTTTGTCGGTGGCAAAAAACAAAAATCGAACAAAAAGAGAGTCATTCTACACAAAACATTCAAAAAAATCAATAAGAAGAAGTATCTTAGTCAATGTTGGAGCATTTTTCTACAAAAAAATGTGTGTTTTGAAAAATGAATAATTGTCAATTGTATTTTCAACTTATTTCAACTATATTCTTTTAACTTCTTTTGAAAAGCAGGATGAAAATGATAAAAAACGACATAATGACAATGAAAGAGCTGGCTGACTATCTAAAAATAGCAGAAAAAACAGCCTATCGTTTTGCTTTAGAGAAGAAAATTCCTGGCTTTAAGGTCGGGACCGCTTGGAGGTTTCGTCAAAAAGAAATTGATGAGTGGATAAAAAAACAGACTTTATCGGAGGGGCATTATGAAGTTAAAGCATAGTATTGATGTGATAAGAAAATTTGAAAATGAAAATCACCAAATTTTGTTTGGTGATGCGATCGCATTGCTACAAGATGAAGTTCTGGATAATTCTGTAGACCTTATATTTGCCGATCCTCCCTATAACATAGGGAAAAATTTTAGCGGCAAGATGGATAAGTGGGATAAAGATGAAGATTACATCTTGTGGTGTCAAAAGTGGATTGATCTTTGCATTAAAAAACTAAAGCCAACTGGAAGTTTCTATGTAATGACTTCTACGCAATTTATGCCATTTTTTGATATCTACATACGAAATAAAATGGATATCATGTCAAGAATTGTGTGGTATTATGATAGTTCTGGAGTGCAGGCAAAAAACTACTACGGGTCTCTTTACGAACCTATATTATTTGCTGTTAAGGATCAAAAAAATTATACCTTTAACGCAGATGATATTATGGTGGAAGCTAAGACGGGTGCAAAAAGAAAATTAATAGATTACAGAAAAAATCCTCCTCAAATCTACAATTCAAAAAAAGTTCCGGGGAATGTGTGGGAATTTTCTAGGGTTAGATACAGAATGGATGAGTACGAAAACCATCCGACTCAAAAACCAGTGGCACTTTTGGAAAGAATAATAAAAGCGAGCTCTAAAGAGGGCGATGTTGTTCTAGACCCTTTTTCTGGAACATTCACAACCTCGTTTGTTGCAAAAAAATTAGGCAGAAAATCAATAGGAATAGAGCTTCAAGAGGAATATGTAAAAATAGGATTAAGAAGATTAGATATACAGCAAAGCTATAACGGCAAAAAACTAGAGAAAGAAGCTAGGACTTTCGAAAGTTCAAAATTTTCGGAAGAAACAAAAGAATTATTTTATAACGCACAATGATTACAAGTCAGGATGAATTTAAAGTTATTATAAATGGGTTACTAAAAAAACGTTTTAGTACCTTAGCTGAAAAAATTATGGAAAGCAGTCAATTGCTTCAGTATTTAGACTTAAAAACACGTTCAGCAAATAAAGGTGCAAAGGCTCGTGGTAGTTTTGCTAACTTATATGCAATCTATGTGATAGTTGAAGATTACCTTAACAGAGGTTTTAACCATGATTCGGGTTATTCTAAATATGAAGGCGCAGAATTTTCAAAACTTTTTAAAAGACAAAGAGAGCTTCCATTTGGAGCAAAATTACAAAATCACGCTTTGAACAATAGAGTAAATTCTGAATTCCAAAAATTTTTCCCCACTATTGATTATGTTCCTATCCTTAGAAATCTAGAGACAAACAGATATTGGATAAATGAGAATTTACTGAATGTTAAAATAGATGATAAAACATCAATTAATATAGCAGAAGTAGTGATTGAGATAATTGATACTTACTCAAAAACCAAAAAAGATGCTTTTGAAGCGTTTATCCAGACTTGTATTAAGCTACAAGAAATACAAAATAAAAATTCTGATGAAGTCGAAAAATTTATTTTAGGTCTTTTGGCTCCTAATGTTGATGCTCGTTTATTTGAAATAGTAAGTTATGCAATTTTAAGGTTTTTCTATCACAATCAAAAAATATATTGGGGCTTTGAAAAAACAAAACTTAACGAAGATAATTTAAAGCTCTATAAAACTGGAAGAACAAATGCTAATGATGGCGGTATTGATTTTGTGATGAGACCACTGGGTAGATTCTTTCAAGTAACTGAAACTGTAGATGTAAAAAAATATTTCCTAGATATAGATAAGATTCAACGCTATCCAATAACTTTCGTTGTTAAATCTACCGATACAAAGGAAGGCATTTTAAAAGCGATTAGAAGCAATGCTGATAAAATTTATTCAATAAATGCAATTGTGAATAAATACATGAGTTGTATCGAAGAGGTAATCAATATCGAATCATTAGTAACCTGCTTTAAAGAAGCTGTAAATCAGGGCCATTTAAGCAAAATTCTTGATGAAATAGTATTGCAAAGCAAAGTTGAATTTAATTACAGCGATCAACAAACTTTTAGCGATATTGTTAGTGAGGAAGAAAGTGGAGACGAAGAGGTATGTTAGGAAAACTAGAAAAAGTCGATTTACGCCAAATATGGCAAACTGAAGGACAAGATTTTACGCCATGGCTTGCGCGTGAGGAAAATTTGGAGATGCTTGGAGAAGTGATTGGAATGGAGCTCGAACTTGAAGCTCAGGAAAAGGATGTGGGTCCGTTTAGAGCGGATATTTTGTGCAAGAATATCGAAGATGACAGCTTGGTTTTAATCGAAAACCAAATCGAAAGAACTGATCACAAACATCTTGGTCAGCTTTTAACTTACGCTGCTGGATTGCAGTCAGTGACGATTGTTTGGGTTGCAGCAAAATTTACTGAAGAACATCGCGCCGCACTTGATTGGCTTAATGAAATTACTGATAAAAAATTCCGTTTCTTTGGTTTGGAAGTTGAGTTGTGGAAAATTGGCAATTCTGCCGCAGCACCAAAATTCAATGTAATTTCCAAGCCAAATAACTGGAGCAAAACTGTTTCTGACGCAGCAAAAGAAATTGAAAATCAAACCACTTCTGAAACCAAAAAATTGCAATATCGCTATTGGTTGGAGTTGGTTGATTATCTTGAAGAGGTAAAATCAAAAATTCGTCCGCAAGAACCAAGACCACAACATTGGTTAACTTTTACAATTGGTCGTAGCGGATTTCATTTAAACACGCTTCTTAACACTCGTGAAAACAAAATTGGTGTTGAACTTGTGATTACCGATAAAGATGAGGCAAAGGCTTTTTATCACCTTCTTTTGAAGGATAAGGAAGTAATTGAGAGGGAGATGGGATGTGCTTTAGAGTGGAAAGAAAATCCGGATAAAACTCAGTCAAAAGTTGCGCTATTTAAAAATGGCAACATCGCTGATGAAAAAGATAGATCTGTGCAACAGGAGTGGATAAAAAATACTTTGGAAAAATTTGATTCTGTTTTTAGACAAAGAATCAGAAACCTTTAATCTGAACTCAATATCACTGCTGTAAACTCGCCACGAGTTGCAACGACTTTTAGATTCTTTTTCCCGCATTCAAAATAGCCGGTGTATTTTTCGTAATTTTTAATTGGCTCGCGTTCAAGGGTCAGAGAAAAAAGATTAACGTTGGAGTGCTCACTTCCTTTAAAATCTTTCAAATCATAAAATGATTTTTTGGCAGAAGTTGCTGCCATTGAGTTCACGGCTTCTTCAAAAACATCGATCAGTTTTTCAATTTCCTGATCGGTGCATTTTTCATTTCTGACGTCCTCAATAAATCCTTTGTAAATTAATCGGTTCATAAACTTTTTTAAAAATTGCTAAAGTGTCGTGACACCAATGAACGCTTCGTTTGAAACAGTTATCAAGTGGAATGATTGAGAATCTTTACTTAGTGCAATGTTCCTCAAATTCCTGATTAAAATTGTCGATTTGACGGAGGGTTTCTTCGGACATCGTGTCGTATTCTTCTTGACTCAAAGTGATGGGTTTTGCCCACAAACAGAAGCTATTTGCGGATGTATTTTTGCATCCGGCGCTTAACAGCAGAAATATCGTCATTACGGCGATTTTCTTGGCGTTTTT
>CAMDAI010000179.1 GCA_945888585.1 Rickettsia typhi
GATTGGTTTTCGCTGTTGTTAAAATCCATAGACATAAAATCTCCTTGTTGTTTTTAGTTATTATTAAAAATGAGTTGTTCGTTGATTGGCTTGGCTTCAGACCTGATTTTCTCCATCAGATTGCCGAGGTGTGGTTCCTCTATTTGCTCAAGTCTTCTTGAGCGATCCTTAGCCGGATAATTGAACTGATTGATGGTGTGACAGATGAAGGCGCGATAAGATTGCCCTTTGTCTTCTGGCTGAATTTCTGCCATGGTGATCACCTGATCGACAATACCTGGAAGCTCCAATCCAGTTTTGCTGCCTTCAATCTGCGGCTGATAATATTTGCGATTAAAGTCATCGAGTTTTTCATCCAAGATGCCGACAAACCAAATATTCTTGCTGCGGGTATGTTGAAGGTGAGTTAGCCAAGAGATCATCTCGCGACCATGCAAACCATAAGCTCCGCGAGTATCCGGTTTTCCTGATTTTTCGCTGAATGCTTCAGGTTGACCTTGGCAATATCCAAAACACAAACGACCGGCGACTGTTATGCTGTCGATGAAGATGGTCTCGTATTTATCGAGGAAGGAAGGATCGCCATATTTTTGACAAACCTCGTCAAAGTGGCGCTGACTAAACTTTTGATCAGGACGAAGCGCGCGATTTGGTCCGCCGATAAAGACTGCAAAGTCGCAACATTCCTGCCAAGTTTTCGGTCGGATTGTATCGCCTTGCCAGCCTTCAACAGCGAGATCACCAGCTTCAAGATCAAAAAATAAAGTGGTTTTTGGATTGAGAGTCCAAAGCAGAGAAGTTTTGCCGATACCGGATTTTCCGAAGATGCAGCCTTTGATTCCTCGCGTTTCTTTTAAGCGCTCATCCGCACTGATGATTGGTAGATTACTCATTTCTACCTCCTTCAGTTAGAGGCTGAATCTTAAAAGTTTCGCCGCCGGTTTTTAAAACACGTGCTGGCTTGAAGATATTTTTGATATGCTCTGGCCAAGCGGTATATTTGGTCTCAGAGATTTTGTAGGAGCTCTCAACATATTCGTCAGGGTTGTCGCCGTGTTTTCTGATAGCGGATACAACATCTTTTAATCTATCCTGATTCCATTCGACTTTTTTTGTTAAAACCGAAGTTACTTTGAAATCGCCATCTGTAAAATGGACAGTTCCAGTATCTTTGGAATCAAGCCTGCGAATATTTGATGCAACATCGCGATATTTTAATGCGATGCTGTTATCAAGCCAATCTTTGAGCATTTTAGCTTTTTGCAGATGCTGAAATGCCTGTTCTTGAAGCGAGAGCAATTGCTCTGGCGCTAGTTTTGATAATGTACCAATTGGAATATTTGGAACATCTTGTAAATTAATTTTGTTTTGATTCATAATTTTTACCTTCGTTAAAGAGAATTTTGTTGTAGGAAGAGCGGTTCTTGCTTCTGGTCATGTGCATGTGCTCTTCTTCATATTTTTTGACGCTTTCTGGAGAGTATCTGACAGCGATACCGATTTTGATGTATGGCGGGCCTATTCCTTGCCAGCGCCATTTTTGAAGTGTTTTGAAATCAATGCCCCAACGCTTGGCTAGGGACTTTTCGGTGAAATATTGTTCTGGTTCTTTGTTTTGCATAATTACTCCTAAGTTGATTGGAAAAACTTGGAGTAATTAAATAGGTATCAGGGGGAGGAGTTCGGGGGGAGAAAGGGGGAGGAAAAGGGAGGAATTAAATTTTTTTGATGTTTTTAGTCGATTTTTTCGCCAGTGTTAAACCAAACGAATCCGTTTTGATGATTTATAGCTTCCAGCACGGCGCTGTATTTGAAAAAATCTCTAAATCGTGAAGATGTTTCGATGTCGGCATCGTTTAATAAATCCGGCCATCTGATTTTTTTCTCAGGATTTTCAAGGTAATGATCACACATGAGCTTAATGATCTGACGCTGTTTGTCGCCTTTGATGCTCCAACTTTTATCACCAATAAAAAGAGTGCTGGCATCTTCGGTGCAATAAACATCAGGTTTTGCCTCATCGCTACCAATTCCAAAAATTACATTGGCAACGTAATCCATGTTAAACAAAGCCTTACTGTTAGCCAGTCCAAGCAATTTTGGAATTGAAATAATTTTTGATTTATTTTTGAGAGATTCAGGAGAGAGATGATTTGACGAAGTGAGTATTAACTTGGTTAGAGATGATGTTGGCTTGATAAAAAATTCTTCAACTTTTTTAAGAACTTCATTGTCGTTTAGCCTACGAGCAAAAAATACTGCGACTTTCTTTTTGCTTATCCGCGCTTCGCCAACAAAAAATAATAATCCTTCAAGATGTTGATTTTGCTTGGTTTTGCTGCTTTCAGAAACATCAAATTCTTTTGCTAAAAAACTGACAATTTTTTCAAAATTTGCATCATATGTTTTGAGATCATCTTCTTTTACCGCGACAAATTTTCCGCTAGATGACACGTAAGCGAATGATTTAAGTTTTTCATTCCATTCAACATAAACATCTTTGTCTTCACTACCAAGCCAGTAGCTTTCAAGGCTTTCACCTTGCGTTAAATAATTTTGATCAATTAGAAATTTTGCTACATCTTTACCGAATTCTGAAAATAAAACTGAGTGAGAAATATTAGGATTTTTTTGCTCAACTATCTCCATCAACAATTTGCATATTTGCGGCGTCAGATTCTTTCCATTAAACCCCATTTTTCTAAATATTTATTTCCTATCATCTTTTCTCTTTCTGACCGGTCTTTCAAGTCGCATCCATTGGGATCAGTGATGTTAACATGCAAAAGTTTTCCGCGCGGATTTTTATCCGTTGGTTTGAATTTGATCGAAAGTCTGGCTTTCTTGATAGTAAAGGAGCCATGAAGCGGATTATACTGAGCATACCAATCTTGCGCCAAAGAGTAAATAGAGCGGTGGTCTCTAAAAAGCGCTTCAAGCGTTGTGGAGTTTCTGTTATCGAGCGGCTGCAGTTTGAGTAGCGTTACTTTTACATCGTCAATCAAATCAGCCGGATCAACATCTTTCATAAAATTGTAAGGAACTTTCAGCTTTGAGAGATCAAATTTTTTGATCGGAATTTCATCAACTTCATCTTCTGCTTTTAGAAAAGTGTTAACGAATGCTTTGGCAAGTTTGCCGCGATTTTCTTTGCAATCAGAAACGACCTCAACAATGCCTGTGTGAGGTTCATAGCTAATCGAAAATTCATTTACTGTTGGAAAATATTTCGTGACGACTTCTTCTTTTTCAAAAGTTTGAAGTGATTTGTGCAATCCGTCATGATAGGCGATAAGCTGGAAGATGGCTATTTCTTTGTCGGTATGATCGGTTTTGATGCGCTCAAAAATTTCAACTTTGATTTTTTTGCTGATGTTAAAGCACTCAAGCACCGCCTGCTTAAATTCCTCTAGATGCTCTTTGGTGTTATGAATTTCCATTTCCTTAGGCGCTACAAAAGAACTCCACTCACGCGATTTTCTTTTGTAATCAAGTGATGCACAATATTCAGCTTTTTCAAATTCTTGCGGATGATTCTGCAACGCCCAAATGCAGCGTGAATGTTCGCTTTTTAAGCTGAGAAAATTGTCGTTACTGGCAATTGCTGGTCGCGCTAGAAGGTTTGTCTGTCCAAGTTCGTCAATCATTTCATGGACGCGCTCAATTATTTCAAAGAGATGAGATTTACGCTCCTCATCATCAAGATTCCAGATCGAATTAAAAAGCTGGGAGTAATATTTCTTCGTGCCATTCTGCCACTTAAAATCTTCGGGCAATTTTAGCTCATATTTATCAAGCAGGGATTTGAGGTCTTCCTCTGGGGTGCTGCGGATCATCTTTTTAATTTTCGCTTCCATGTCGTTAACGCTTTAGGTGGCAGAGCGTTGTGCCGATCGGGTGATAAACTTAGGACATTTAAAACATCAAAATCTCTCACTCGCCTACATGAGGTGTTTAAAAGGTACAAAACTCCAATCTTAAAATAACCTTAAAAATTTTACCCGATTACAATAATTTTTGTAAATGTTTTGATGTGAGATTTTGCAAAGTGTCTCATTTTGTGTCTAAAAATGAACAAATTATTCAACTAGGTAATCTTAGAATATTTTTAGAATGTTTGCGATGGATTGAGGTTTGGCGCGGACTTGGTCTAATATGTTATGGAGAAATTTTGTTAACAAAATTGCTACCATATGCAAATACGAACCAATATCAAAAACAACCTCAAAAGAGAGGAGAAATTATCTGAAATTGCTGTAATTCTTGCGAGAGGAATTTACAGATTGGAAGGCAGAAAATCAACCAAAAAAGAGCAGATTCAACTTGATAAAGAACCGCTGCGAAGCCTTCATAGCACTGACTTTAATACTAACAAAGACTCGGTGCTATGAACAAATCAATAATTCGTCAAATACTCGATCTCGAAAATCAGTCTGCTCCGGAGTTAAGGGAGCTTTACAACAGCATTATGCCAAAACCGGCTAGTCCTAGTGCAAACAAAGAATATCTTAAACCACGAATTTCTTATCGCCTACAAGAACTAGCTTTTGGTGGCCTGGAAGAGGAAACAAAAGACCGATTGCTGGAGATAGCAGAAGGAGCGCCAATAAGCTCACTTAATCGACAAACGGATTTGATGCCTGGAACTAAAATTTGTCGCGAATGGCAAGGCGTTATGCATGAAGTGATGATCCTAAAAGACTGCTTTGAATATCAAGGACAGAAATTCAAAAGCCTTTCCTCAATCGCCAAAAAAATCACCGGCACAAAGTGGAACGGTCCGAAGTTTTTTAAATTAAGATCAAACTAATCGTATGAAAAATATCCCAGAAAACCAAGTGGCAGAAATTGATTTAGCAAAAAAGAAAAAAATTCGCTGCGCAATTTACACAAGAAAATCAAGTGAAGACGGACTTGAGCAAGATTTTAACTCAATTGATGCGCAAAGACTTTCGGGCGAAAATTTTATCGCCTCACAAGTTGCTAAAGGCTGGGTTTTAGTGCCTGAATATTATGATGATGGTGGATTTTCAGGAGGTAATTTAGATCGTCCGGCACTAAAAAGACTTTTTGAGGATATTGCCAAAGGGAAAATTGACTGCGTTATCATCTACAAAATTGATCGCTTGAGCAGATCACTTTTTGATTTTCAGCAGATCATCGAATTATTTGATAAATACAATGTTACCTTCGCATCGGTGACGCAGAGCTTCAGCACCGATGATTCAATTGGTAGATTGATGTTAAACATTGTGCTTAGTTTTGCTCAGTATGAAAGAGAACTAACAGGAGAGCGCATCCGCGATAAAATCGAGGCTTCAAAAAAGAAGGGAATGTGGATGGGCGGAACAATTCCGCTTGGTTATGACGCAAAAGAAGGAAAACTATTCATCAACAAAGAAGAGTCGGAAACAGTAAAAATTCTCTTTGAAATTTTCATGGAAAATGAGTCAATAACCGAGACTGCAAGGGAGTTAAATAAAAGGAATTTAAGCACCAAGACACGGATTTCAAACAGAGGTAATATTCAAAAAGGCAAAAATTTTAATAAATCCAATGTCAGAAGAATTATCGAAAACCCACTGTATGCCGGAAAAGTAAAGCACAAAGGAAAGGTTTATGATGGGATGCACGAGCCAGTAATTCCTTATGAAACTTGGCAAAACGCAAATCAAATAATCGAAAAAGAAAGAGAAGAAAAAATCGTAGCACCGATAGCGCGAGTTAATATGGTTCCTCTTTTAAAAGGCATCATGAATTGCGGAATTTGTGGTAGCAAAATGACCCCGACATACACATCTAAAGGTGGCGTTAGATATCGCTATTACATTTGCGCCGCCAGTCACAAGGGAAACAATGATGCGTGTAAAGTTGGCAGAGTGCCAGCTGGAGAGATCGAGAAATTGGTCGTTGGTCGTTTGCTTAATGTTCTAAAAAAACCAGAAATGGTTGCCAAAACTATATCAGAGATCAAAGGCGCAATAACCTCAAACACTGTCATCGAGTATTTTCAAAATATCGAAAAAGTCTGGGATGAATTATTTCCAGTTGAACAAGCCAGAATAGTAAACCTGCTGGTGAAGCAAGTGGTTATTCAGCCCGAAGGATTAAACATTGATATCTTTAAAGAAGGACTTGGCTCTTTATCAAACGAATTTATTTAAACTATGAACACAGAAAGTGATGTAATAAAAATTTTCGTTCCAATGAAAATTACAAAGCGTGGTGGTGCAGCAATTGTGATCGTGCCAAAAAATATTGATAAGGACGACATGGAAAAAAACTTTGATGATAAAATCATCAAGGCTTTTGCCAAAGCTCATAGATGGAAGAAGGAGTTAGACGAAGGAAAAATTGGTTCGCTTGCTGATATTGCGAGAAGAGAAAAAATCACAGGTCCTTATGTCAGCAGAGTTTTTAATTTAAATTTTATTGCTCCGGAAATAATCAAAGAAATTCTAAACGGCACTCAGCCAAGAACCTTAAAATTGCAAGACATGCTAATAGGAAAAGTTCCTGATTTGTGGCAAGAGCAAAAAGAGTTGTGGGGCTTTTAGTATTGATAATTTTTACTACACACACCGATTCAAAAGGGAATTGTAATCGTTTTTTCTTGTGTTGAGACGATTATGCTGTAAAATTTTCGCAACTAAATTGATGCTTTATCAAAACTTGCGAATGACTTATGGCGGAAATAAAAACTTGCACAAGATGCATCCTAACATCACAGATTCCAAACATTTCATTTAATGGTGATGGAGTTTGTAATTTTTGCACTGATTACGAAAAAGAAAAACAATATCTAGATCGCGACTATGTTGCCTTGGAGAAAAAGATGATCTCCACATTAAAGGTTAGCAAAAAACATCCTTACGATTGCATGGTTCTTTATAGCGGTGGCAAAGACAGCACCTACATGCTTTACAGGCTTGCTAATCACTACAAACTAAGAGTTCTTGCCTTCACCTTCGATAATTATTTTATCCCGCCAGAAACTTACGCCAACATCGACAGAGTTCTTAAAAAAATTAACGTTGATCACATCGTTTACAAACCATCGTGGAATTTGAACAAAACCATGTTCAATGCCAGCTTTGAAAATTCCGGACTCAAAGAAAGTTCAAAAGAATTGGCGTTTATGATCGGTCACGCATGCTGGCCTTGTTTCACTCAAATCGCTTTGCATTCAATCAGACTAGCTGCAGAAAAAGATATTCCAAACATTGTGGTCGGCACAACTCCAGGACAGTTAAGGCAGAAAAAATACGACATGAATTCGAAATTTGATGGGCTGACTGATGTTTACAAAAACATGATTATGCCAATGATAAATCTGCTTAAAGCGCTTGGTAAAAATGATGTGATCGACAGCTTTAATATTTCGTTGTGGAAGAAGTTAAAAATTATGAGAATGAATCTTGTGCCGTTCTTCGAATACAACAAATACAACGAGCATGAAGTTTATGAAACAATCGAGAGAGAGCTTGATTGGCGGAAGATGAAAAGCACCGATTCTTGCTCTACCAATTGTCAGTTAAATTCACTTGGCATCGCAATTCACCAAAAGAAATACAATTTGCATCCGTATGTTATTCCTTTGGCAAGAGATGTTAGAGAGGGATTAATGACCAGAGAAGAGGCTTTAACTGCTGTAGGTGGTCAAGTTAATGGAAAACTAGTTGATCACATCGCCGAGAGCTTCGGACTCGATTTGAATAAAATGTGAATCTGTGATTAATTTCGCTTGAGGAACATTTTTTATCATGTCGCCATTTTTTCCTGAGAATGGTCCAAGATTGAATTTGTATTTATCCAAAAGGCGATCTACCAGATCGATTTTTTCAACATCAGGAATTCCAACCACAAAATCTTCGCTAATTCCTTCTTTCCAAGCGACGTAACCTTCAGCGCAACAAGTATAACAATCCTGAGAAGTTGGTAATCTAAATGGGAATCCAGTGTTAAAACCTTCCGGTCCTCTTGCATAACATTCGACATAAAGGGTGTCATTTCTTGAGCCAAGCTCTGCCTCAAGACTGGCAGCGCGAGGGTGAGAATCATCGATCCAAAACCTTGCTGTTTTTAAATCGTTCTCAGTCAAGTAAGGAACGCTGTTATTACTTACTAAAATTGCGCCATCAAATTTCGGCATAGCGGTCGCGGCTTCAAAACAGTAAATGGAAACTTTTAAATCTTTGCGCTTTGTTATTTTAAGCAACTCTTCTGCCTGAGTTTTTAGCAGAGCCATTTTATCATAAAGGTCGATCAGGATTATTTCTTGGGGAGTAGATGAATAAGCAATTGATTGACTGACGGCTTTTCCAAGTCTTCCAGCGGCTCCAAAAATTGCTAAACTAATTTTTTCGTAATCACAGTTTGTTTGTTTCGCGGCATGAACAGCCCATTTTTTTAGAGTAGCAGCAGTTGCGGCATGACCGGTTGTTATGAATGGATTTGCCAGAGGGCGCGGAAGTTTACCATAGTTGCAGACATAAGGAGTTGAAGCGCCCATTGCAACCATTCTCAAATTGCACTCCGCAGCAAGTTCTAAAGCTGGAAAAAATTGTTTTGCACGAAACTCTCTAAGACCACCGGAGCTGCCAATCCACATATCAATTGGAACTGGCATGGCAATATTAACGCCAATCATTTCATCGCCAACATACATTTCTGAAGCTACAAAAGGAGGTGTGTCCCATAGTTCTCTTTCAAATGATGGGCTTCTTTCTTTAACATTGTCGTAAGCAAATGATAGGGTTTCCCAGTCTGTTGAGTGAAACAAAAAACCAAGACCGCCTTCCTTAGGCAGCTTCGAGCGAACTTCTTCAGGAGAGATGTATCGTTTTAGTTTTAACTTTGGCGCTCCCATCAAACCTCTCATATTTGTTACCAAAGATCGCTGTTACATTTGTCAATTCTGCACGATTACGAATAAATTTCATGGTATTTCGTGATTATGCTGGGCATGTAGCGATAGCTTGTATCAAAATACTTCAAGAAATCGGTGTTTTTTTGCTGCCGGAGTAGTTGAGTCATCGTTTTAATTTGAGACAATATATCGATTTTTATCGAAAAAATCTTGGGTGAATTGGTCGTTTTTTTGACAATGTGTGCCTTATTTGATAATCTTATCCTCTTTCCACTTGATAAGAAGTGTCCAAAATAGCTACAATGCTGGCTGCGTAAGTGTTTTTGGTCTCGAAAGATTTTGAAATAACGAAGACCTAGTTATAATGGATTTTTTTAAAATTTGTAATCAACGACCATATTAATTTTAATGACTGAGAAAGTTCATAGTGTTTTAGTAGCTGTAATCGCTTATTTTAAATATGCTTTCACAAGAGGCACATTCATAACGAAGGATAACTTAAAAGCCGCAGTGCTTGTTGGAACAGTGGGACACCCCTTGTTTGCTATTCTTCACCTTTATGTTTTTAAGATGCCGTGGGATACCATCCCCCTTAAAACATGCGCAGGTTTAATTTGTTTGTTGCTCGCAACGAAAGATCACTGGCCAAAGCCATTTAAAAAACTCTTTCCTGCTTACTGGCATTTCATGCTGATATTCAATCTGCCATTTTTGATAACGCTTACAGCGCTAAATAATGACATGATTAAAACATGGCCTATGTGGGAATTAATAATGCTCTACATACTAATCATGTATGTTCCGCATTGGTTTGTGTTTTTGTTTGATCTTGCAATTGGTGTTGGATGTGCCTTTTTTGTCCATAGCGCTGTTAGCCTAACATTCTTTGTTCCTGATGTTGTTCAAAATCCAAATCTTGATCTGATTTTGTATTTATCGACTTTTGCGTTTGCGATTGTGTCAGGATTGGTTTTTAGCTATAGTAATGCCAAGGGAATAGCCAATGAGGAAAGAGCGAAAATTTTTAAATCACTTGCTGGATCAATTGCGCACGAGCTCAGAAACCCTCTCAACACAATAAACTTGATTGGAAGTCAAATTAACGATTTAGCAACCGATCTCGATAAACAAAACGGAAGCGGTAGCTATCAAGTCAAATACAACAGCGAAAGCCACATAGTTCCAGGTGTTAGTATAATTCCAACAGCAAAATCGAAACTATTAAATCTCACATCTCACATAAGCGATTCAATCTCAAATGCCAACAATATCATCAACATCATCCTTGGAGATTTAAGCGAAAAGAGAATTGATCCCGAAGATTTTGTTTATCTTGAGCCAGAGAAAATTTTGCCAGATATTGTAGAAAAATTCGGCTATCGAAACGATGAAGAAAAAGCAAAAGTTAAACTTCTGCCATCAAGACATGAAGATGATAACTTTTTATTCAAGGCGGTTCCTGATCGACTATCTTACATCGTTTTTAATCTGCTTAAAAACGCTCTTTATTACCTGAATCAATTCCCAGAATCTCTCGTTACCATCGGCACTGAAAGAAGAACGATTGCCGGAACTGAGTATAATGTAATTTATGTTAATGATACTGGTCCAGGCATCCCACCGCACATCATTCCAAAATTATTCGGTGATTTTTACACCTCTGGCAAAAAAGAAGGAACGGGTTTGGGTCTGTCATTTTGCAAAAGAAATATGCAGATGTTTGGCGGTGATATAATCTGCGAATCAGAATTTGGAAAATGGACAAGATTTTCTCTTTTGTTTCCCAAACTTTCAGAGGAAGAAGTCAGAAGAGCCAAACTGGAAGGTAAAAAGAAAAAAATATTGTTAGTCGATGATCAAGAAGTGAACTTAATTACCACAAAATCGAAGTTAGAAAAAATCCTGCTTTATGTTTCTTGTGATATTGCGAGAAGCGGTAAAGAAGCAATCAATATGGCAAAGCAGAATAAATATCAGCTGATTCTAATGGATGTGCAAATGCCAGAGATCAACGGAATTGAGGCTACAAAAAAAATCAGATCATATGATAAAGAAGTGCCGATAATTGCACTTACTTCACTCAACAGAGATTCTTTTTCTAAAGCAATTGACGATGCAAGCTCAAAGAATGACTTCAGCCATTACCTCAGCAAATCATCGAGAGATAATTTGCTTTATCGTGGCGTAAGCAAGTGGATAACCGATCCGCAAGATGACATGTCTTATCTGGGTGCTAAAGAAGATTATCTAAAAATATTGCGTGGTAAAAAAGTTATTCTTGCAGACGACCAGCAAATGAATCGAATGATTACAAAAAGAAGTTTGGAAGCTGCCGGCCTTATTGTAGTCGAGGCAAGTGATGGAAAAGATCTGCTAGAGATTTATCAAAAGAGTCTCGATGCAAAAGGCAGATCAGACTTTGATGCGATTATCACGGATGTTAACATGCCACCTCATGATGGCGATGATGCTGCTAAAGAAATCAGAACAATTGAAACGGCACACAAAATCAGCCATCATGATGAGATGCCAATTATTGCACTAAGTGGCGATGGCGACAAAGAAGACATCCACCATTTCTTTGAATGCCAAATGACGGATTATTTTATCAAAGGAACTAAACCTGAATTACTGTTAAAAATTATCGCAAACTACCTGATTAAAAAAATCGAGAAACAAAATAGCGGTGAAGATTTAAGCGGTGGTGATGGATTGTTTAATCTAAATCAAAATGCTCTTGGTGAACATTTTAGCAAAGAAGATCAGGCAACAATATTGAAATTATTTGTCAGAGATGCTGACGAGTTGATGGAAAAAATTATTGAGAAAAAAGAAGATGAAGATGCAAAAAGTTTATTGCTTTATGTCCACTCAATTAAAGGAACTGCCGCAAATATTGGAGCTGACAGATTATTTAATTACGCAAAAATTATTGAGCCAAAAATCAAAGATAACAGCGCGCCAAAAAACTGGGTAGAAGAGATGCAGAAAATTTATTCCGATCTGAAAAACGAAATCAAAATCCTCGTTGGATAGTTGACCTTTAAATAGCAAAAAGCCCCGCACAAATTTCGCTTTGTGCGGGGCTTTTTTAAATTCTGTTGCCAGGAGCCACCACCACGCAAACCCTGCGTGTTGACAGCCTATTTCCCGTGAAGAGTCTTGTATTCGGCGCAACTCCCAGCGCAAAAAAAATACCAATAATTAAGATTTTAATCAAGAAAAAGATGTAATTTTGCCTTGGAGAAAAGTTCGAGAATGAGACAAAACATTCTCACGGAGTGGCAAAAAAATAATTTCGATAAAATCCTGCAAAGCCGCTATTTTGAGGACTTAACCTTTTTAGTAAAAGTAAAGCCCATTCGGAGAAACGGAGAGAAAAATAGCAGATATTTTGAGAAAAATAAAAAAGTGGAGACAAAAAGGTTCAGCTGAAACCAAATTCTATAATGCCCCCCTAAGCCGCTAACACTGGGCTTGGGGGCGGTAGGAAAAAACCCAAAAAATCGAGTGGAGATTTTGGTTTGTAGTAAATATTGGCGGAGACGAGAGGATTCGAACCTCCGATACAGTCACCCGTATAACGGTTTAGCAAACCGTCGCCTTCAGCCTCTCGGCCACGTCTCCGTAAATTAGTTTGCATAAAAATTGCAAGGGCAGAACTATAAATTTAAAGAAAAGATTTTGCAAGTTGCAAATTGCTGGTGTTGTCAAGAGATGTATAAATTCTATTATTTACAAAAATCTGAATCATAATTGCTGCATTTGTCAGCAATTTCATTATTGCAATATTGGCACAGAGAATTTCTTTTTGGTAAGGTAATTTTGTTTTTATTTATATTTATTTTTTCCATTATTTTGTAGTTTTTGTAGAGTGCGAGATATTGTTTTTGGCCTCATTCCTAAATAAGAAGTTATAGTTGCTTTGTCAAATTTTAGATTAAAATCTTTTGTTTTATAGCCTTTTTTAAAAGAGTTTTTTAGTAAAAATTATCCTATTTTTCTTTGGCATTTCCTAATTTTAGTTGGCTTATTTGGTTGGTTAAATCCTGATTTTGTAGGGATGTATACAAAAATATATTTAACAATAAAACATTATTTTCTTTTGCTAATTCCTTAAATTTATCTAAAGCAAAGGTTAAAACTGTAACAGCTTCAATTGCCTTGGCATTAGTAAAAAATATATCGCTAAAAAAATCACTAAGACTATCACCGAAATCAGCAAGTAAGACAAATTGTTAGAGTAGTTAGTAGCTTCTTTGATAAGTTTTTTAAGTAGGATAATAAAAAACACTCAAAAATTTCCTAATCTAAATAGAATAATATCAGATTATCTTATATTGGGATTGGTATGGTAATAGTAACCACCATTAACACTGCTAGCAGACGAAGCGTAGGTTAGGGCGCCAGCTACTATTATGGTGAGAATAAATTGAGCGGTTAGAAGGGTAACGGTTCCAACCCCAATTAGGATATTTCTAGTGGTGTTTTTGGATGAGCTTTCATCAATTTTTTCTATATCATTGCGGACAATGTCGCCATATGAAATATTATCATCCTTAACTTTGATCCAACTGTAATTATGGTTGATTTGATTGGTTACATAGGCTTTATCGGTGATTTTTTTTAACTCTTTAGTTTCTTCATTGTAGCGATAAATTGATAATTTTTTATTTTCGACAATGCCATCACCGCTGCCTAAATCTATTTTAAAAATAGTATTTCCAGACGCATCAATTTTCTTTTCTAAAATTAATCCTTCTTTTAATTGACGAAAAAAATTATCAATAATTTTACCAATTTTATCTTCAACCATTTCGGAGGCACCTTGGGTAACTATGGTGCTTTCATCAAAAGCGCAATATTTATATTCTACTTTTTTAACTATCAGAGGTTCGTTTTTACTGGCAGAAAAAATTTTAATAAAGGCTAAAAAATTAACACAATTATTTCCAATATTTGCTTGGTTTATATCAATTTGAATTATGTAATCTGGAGTTTCTATAATTTTGGAAGATTCAGATAAAATTTCATATAATTTTAGTTCTTCTTCCAAACTGGCTTTTTTATTTCGGTTAATCAGCTTTAATCGAGTGTGACTGGAAATATAAGAATTAAGTGAATTTTCTATAATATTGGCAATTTCACTTTCAGCTGATTTTTGATTGTTAGCAATGATAACAATTTTAGGGGCAGAGTTATTAGAAATATTTATTTTTCTTTTCAAAAATGGAGCGTTCTTATAATTATCAATATTAACGGAATTACTGGTTTGACAGGAAGTTATAATTGAGAGAATTATTAGATGCTTTAATATTTTAATCATTATTTATTATATCATTTGGATAATGTTTAAATAAAGTAATTTGAGAAAATGGAAAACTCAATTTCTTTTCTAAATTAACCAATTTACTTTTGATTTGCTTAATATTTAAAATTTATATTTATGACTGGAAGCCATGAAAATCATCAACATATCCATATACCAAAAAATTTCGTTAGAGCTTTTGTAATTGGAATTGTTCTCAACATCATATTTATTATTGCTGAAATTATTTACGGATTGAAAGTTAACTCACTCGCTTTGCTTTCTGATGCTGGCCATAATGTCAGTGATGTTTTTGCTCTTGGTTTAGCTTTTGTGGGAGTAATTTTGGCCAAATCAAAACCTTCCGATCGATTTACTTATGGGCTGGAAAGTGCTTCAATTGTAATTGCTCTAACTAATGCAGTTTCACTTTTAGTGGTGGTTGGTGGTATTGCCTGGGAAGCGGTAAATCGTTTTAATAATCCTGATGTAACCGATGGATCTACGGTAATTATGGTTGCAATGCTTGGTGTTGTAATTAATGGGGTTACTGCCATGTTATTTATGTCGGGCAAAAAAAATGATTTAAATATTCGTGGTGTATTTTTACATATGGCCACTGATGCGCTGGTGTCACTGGGAGTAGCAATCTCTGGAATTATAATTTTAAATACCAGATTTACTTGGATTGATCCTTTAACCAGTTTAATTATTTCACTGGTAATTATTATTGGAACTTGGGGATTGTTGAAAGATTCAATAGGGCTTTCCTTACATGCTGTGCCAAGAGGAATTGAAATTGCAA
>CAMDAI010000180.1 GCA_945888585.1 Rickettsia typhi
AAAGGTACAAAAAGAGTAGCAACAAATGTTGCTGCAAACATGCCGCCCATTACTCCGATGCCGATTGCTTTCTGACTGGCTGAACCAGCGCCAGTTGCAGTTGCTAGAGGCATTATTCCCAGCATAAAAGCCATGGAAGTCATTAAAATTGGTCTAAAGCGTTGTTTAGTTGCAATTGTAGTTGCTTCAATCAAACTATGTCCTTTTTCATGTAAGCTTTTGGCAAATTCCACAATCAAAATGGCATTTTTAGCCGATAGACCAATAGTTGTTAATAGTCCAACCTGGAAATAAACATCGTTACTCATGCCATTTAAAAGCGAAGCAACTAAAGCTCCCAACATTCCAAAAGGAACTACTAAAATTACTGAAAAAGGAATTGACCAGCTTTCATAAAGAGCTGCAAGTGACAAAAATACTACTAGTAGTGAAATAGCGTAAAGGACCATAGTCTGTGAACCAGAAGACTTTTCTTCATAAGAAATTCCTGACCAATTATAACCAATGCCTTCTGGTAAGGTTTTGATCATTTTTTCCATTTCATCCATAGCGGTTCCAGAGCTAATTCCAGGAACGGCAGCACCTTGAATGTTAATTGATGATGAACCGTTAAAACGTTCTAGTTTTGGTGATCCGAAGGTCCAATGTGAAGAAGCAAAACTGGCAAAAGAAACCATTTCTCCATCTTTGTTTTTGACATACCATTTTTTTAAATCATCCGGATTCATCCGATAAGAAGAATCGCCCTGAATATAAACTTTTTTAATTCTTCCGCGATCAAGGAAATCATTGACATAACTTGAACCCCAAGCGGATTGCAGTGTTTGATTGATACTGGCAATTGAAACACCTAAAGCCAAGGCTTTTTGGTAATTAATTTCAACTTTATATTGAGCTACATCATTTAGGCCATTTGGTCTAACTCCAATTAGAAGTGGATTTTTAGAAGCGGCTCCAAGTAGTTGATTTCTGGCTCCCATTAAGGCGTCATGGCCAAGGCCGGCGCGATCAAGAAGTTGCAGATCAAATCCGGAAGCGTTTCCTAATTCACGAATTGGCGGTGGGAAAAAAGTGAAAACCATAGCATCTTTAATTTGTGATAATGCTCCCATAGCGCGTCCTGAAATTGCCGCTACGCTTTGACTTGGATCTTTTCTTTCATCCCAATCCTTAAGACCGATAAAGCCAAATCCTGCATTTTGGGCTCTTCCGGCAAAGCTAAATCCTGCGACGGTGAAAAGATGATCAACATTGTTCTTTTCCTTTTCTAAAAAATAATCTTCAACTTTTTTTAAACTTTCGGTTGTTCTTCCAAGAGTTGCTCCACTTGGGGCATTAATCATTAAATACATCATGCCTTGATCTTCAGTAGGTAAGAATGAAGTTGGCATACGGCTGAATAAAAATAATAAACCACCAACCATTACTAGATAGATTAAGCAAAATCTTACTGCCCGCTGAATAATTTTATTGGTATTATTGACATAAAAATTGCGGAGCTGATCTAATTTTAAATTAAAGAAATTCATGAATTTATTATCTGACCAGGCATGACCTTTTTTAACTGGTTTCAAGAGAGTGGCACAAAGGGAAGGGGACAGAATTAATGCTACAAAAACTGAAAGAATCATCGAAGAAACTATCGTAATTGAGAATTGGCGATAGATTGCGCCGGCAGAACCGCCAAAAAATGCCATTGGAACAAATACTGCAGAAAGCACCAAGGCAATTCCAATTAAAGCTCCAGTAATTTGTTTCATTGATTTTCTGGTTGCATCAATTGGTGATAGACCTTCTTCATGCATAATTCTTTCCACATTTTCTACTACTACAATTGCATCATCAACTAATAACCCAATTGCAAGCACAACAGCAAACATAGTTAGAGTATTGATAGTGTAACCAAAAGAAAATAAGGTAGCAAAAGTTCCAAGTAGAACTACTGGAACGGCAATAGTGGGAATTAAAGTGGCACGAAAATTTTGCAAGAAAAGCAACATTACTAAAAATACTAAAAATATTGCTTCTAATAAAGTTTCAACCACACCCTTAATTGAAAGTTTGATAAAAGGTGTTGAGTCATAAGGATAAATTACCTGAACTCCTTTTGGTAAAACTTTAGTGAGTTCGGTAACTTTTGCTTTAACGGCTTCGGCGGTTTTTAAAGCATTAGCTCCGCTGGCCAAAATTACTGCCATTCCTGCGGCTGGATGTCTTTTGTATCTAGCAACTGTGCTATAACTAAGTGATCCAAGTTCAATTTTGGCCACATCTTTTAAGCGTATCTGTGAGCCATTTTTATTTACCCGAAGCAGAATTTTTTTGAAATCACTGACAGTTTTTAGTCTTGATTGTCCAGTTATGGTTGCGTTTAATTGTTGACCTTTGGCTGCGGGAAGGCCACCTAATTGACCGGCAGAAACATCAGCATTTTGGGCTCTGATAGCGCTAATAATTTCTTCAGCGGTAATTTTATAGCCATAAAGTTTGTTAGGATTAAGCCATATTCTCATTGCGCGTGGATTACCAAAAACCGTAATATTTCCGACACCATTAATTCTTGAAATAGTATCTTTAATATCAGAAAGTAAAATGTCACCAAGGTCACCTTCACTAACTTTATCATCTTCCGAATAAAGTCCGACAACTAATAAAAAGTTGTTATTAGCTTTATTAACCCTAACACCTTGCTGCTGAACCTCATTTGGTAAAAGCGGCATGGAAGCTTGTAATTTATTTTGAACTTGTACCTGAGCAATATCAGGATTGGTTCCTGGTTCAAAAGTTAAAGTGATTGAAACATTTCCATCGGAATCACTGTTAGAAGAAAAATAACGAAGTGAATCGATTCCAGTTAAACTTTGTTCAATTACCTGAGTGACACTATTTTCTAGAGTTTGTGCTGATGCTCCAGGTAGAGAAGTTGAAATAGAAACGGAAGGAGGAGCAATATTTGGATATTGTTCAATTGGCATATTGAATAACGATAAGGCACCAGCCAACATCACGACAATTGCTAAGACCCAGGAAAATATGGGACGATCAATGAAAAAGCTAGACATTTTACTCCTTTTTTTCTGGAATCTCTATAGAGACAGGTTTTACTTTGGCCCCATCAAAAAGTTTTTGATAACCTTCGTAAATTACAACATCACCCTCATTTAAGCCAGATTCAACAATCCAATTATCTCCAGAAATTTTATCAGCTTTTATTGGTCTTGGTTTAGCTGTATTTTCTTCATCAACAACCCAAACCATTAAAATGCCACCAGGAGCGATGTTGGTTACTCTCTGAGGAACAGTTATGGCTTCAAATGGTTTTAAATGAAGAGTGGCAGTTACAAACATTCCAGGAATTAATTTTTTATCTTTATTGGAAAATAGGGCGCGTAGACGAATTGAGTCGGTGCTTTCATCGGCAAAAACTTCGGAAAATTTTAGTTTACCGGTGTTTTTGTAAGAAGGATCATCCAAAGCTATAGTTACGGAAATGTTTTTTTGGTCTTGGGTATCAGCCATATCTTTAGTTGACTGAACCATATCGACATAGATTGGATCTAATTGAGCTATGGTAGTTAAAACTTCATCTTGATTTGCAGTTACTAACATTCCTTCAGTGATATTTGATTTGCCAATATATCCAGAAATTGGTGCTCTAACTTCAGTGTAGGTAAGATTAGTTTTGGCTTGTTTAAATTCAGCTTCTGCCTTTGCAAATGCTGCGCTTACATCATCAAATTCTTGTTTACTGATAGCATCTTCTTTTAATAAATTTTTATAACGATCTCTTTTGGCGCGAACAGTTTTTAAATTTTGCTTAGCATTATCAAAAGCAATTTGATAAATATTTGGATCAATTTGATAGAGTTGTTGGCCTTCACGAACAAAGCTTCCTTCTTCAAATTTACGTTTTTTTATAACTCCTTCTATTTGCGGACGAACCTCTGAAATTTTGTAGGCCGAAACTCTTCCTGGTAATTCTCCAGATAATTGGACTTGTTGTTTTTTTATTTTTATAACGCTAACTTCAGTTGCATTATTTGTGGTGGCAATTATTGGTTTAGCATTATTATATTTAGGTTTAATCCAAAAATAATATCCGAAAAATATTAAGACAGCAATGCAGATAAAAGCTGCTAGTTTTTTGTTTTTATTTTTAATACGCATAGATTTATTTAAAAAGATATGTAAGAATACATCCGTACATGAATGTATGTTTGTAATTAAAATAATCAAGTAACTTTTGATATAAATTTTATAAGTTAATGACTAATAAAGAAACTAAAAAGAAAACCAAAAATCCTGTTAAAACCAAAAATCATATTTTGGAATCAGCCATAAATATTTTTGAAAATAAAGGTTTTGTTAGAGCTAGTTTAGAAGAAATAGCTGCTGAAGCTGGAGTTACTCGTGGAGCAGTTTATTGGCATTTTAAAAATAAATATGGAGTTTTTGAGGCTTTGCATGAAAAGCTACATCAGCCCCTTACTTCTTCAATTTTAGAAGATATGCAAAAAAATTGTGATGACTCTCTTTATCAGCTTGAAAAATTATGTGTAAAGTTATTGGTTGATTTGGATAATGATCCGCTTAGAAAAAAGATTCTTAAAATATTTCTTTGTAAATGTGATTATTCTGGAATGGAAGATGTATTAGAAAAACAAAGAAAGCAGAAACTAAAAAACATTGATTTATTTTCCAAATATTTCGAAAAAGCTAAGAAAAATAAATATTTATTACCGAAAATCGATCCAAAAATAACTGCGATTTCTTTGGCTTGTTATATGTCGGGAATTGTTACTGAATATTTAAGAAATCCTCAATTATTTAATCTTAAGAAACAAGCTTCACAACTAATTAAGCAATTTTTTTCTTCTTTAAGAGTTAAAGAGGTTGATGTTAAAAAAATATGTGTTTCTAAATAATTTAGAGTTTTAGTTTTATCTACAAGTTAAGAAATTTTTACAAAAGTAAATCATCATTAATTGCAATAAAATTGTCAGCAGCCTTAATTAGAGAATCGGCGGTAAGATTTGGAACTCCATAAATTTCTACTTTTACATTAAATTTTTCTTTTACCCGCTCTACCATTAAATCAAAATCACCATCTCCAGAAGCTAAAATAATTTTATCACATTTTTCGGCATATTCCATAATGTCCAGAACAATCCCAACATCCCAATCGCCTTTTGCAGACCCATCTTTTCGTTGAATAAAAGGTTTTAATTTTATCTCAAAACCGATAGCGCGTAAAATATTTTGAAATTGTTTTTGCTTCTCATCATTACGAGCAATTCCATAAGCAATTGCTTTGACTACTTCACAATTTTTTGTTGTTTTGGCCCAAAATTTATTATAATCAAAATTTCTTCCGTAAGCTTCCTTACTGGTGTAATAGATATTTTGAATGTCAACGAAGATAGTGATTTTTTGCATCAATTAATTTTAAACCTTTTTTACAAATTCTGCTTTTAATTTCATTGATCCAATTCCACTAATTTTGCATTCAATATTGTGATCTCCGCCAACTAAACGAATATTTTTAACTTTTGTTCCAACCTTTACCACTAAAGATGAACCTTTAACTTTTAAATCCTTAATAACGGTAATGGTATCGCCATCTGCCAGAATTGCTCCGTAAGCATCTTTGATGATTTCTTGTTCGTCACTTTCTTTATCTTGTGATTTTATTTCATATTTTGGCCATTCATTAGAACATTCTGGACATATATACATGTCTTCTATTTCATAGGTATAGATAGAATTACATTTTAGGCATTTTGGTAATGTTGATTCGGTCATATATTATTTATCAGTAATGCTTTTTAAAGCTTTGGAAAATTTGATATTAATAAAATATAGCAAAATAATATTTTATTTTAAGATAAAAAATAATAAGGTAGTTTATCTCTTCCCTCAGGTAAATTATAAAAAATTAAATAACAACAATTTCAAAGAAATATTAATTGAGAGTTTATTATGACCTATGTTGTTACAGATAATTGTGTAAAATGCAAATATACTGATTGTGTTGATGTGTGTCCGGTAGATTGTTTTTATGAGGGCGAAAATATGTTGGTGATTAATCCGGACGAATGTATCGATTGTGGAGTTTGTGTTCCGGAATGTACGGCTGAAGCTATTTTCCCTGAATCGGAAGATTTGGTAAAATGGGTAGAAATTAATCGTGAATATGCCGCAAAATGGCCGGTGATAACTAAGAAAAAAGATGCACTTCCAGATGCTGTACAGTTTGATGGAATTAAGGGAAAATTTGAAAAATATTTTGAAGGGAAATAATTCTATTTAATGCCAATAAAAATACCAAAAACTCAACCAACAAAAACTAGAGATTCTACTAGTTTAGAGTTGGCTATTTTAATAGAATTTTAATCTCATTTTTGAGATCTAAGTAAATTTTTTCTATCTCTTCTATCCAGTCTTGCGGTGCATTATTATTTTTAATTTGTTGTTCAATAACTTTTATATAATTAAATAATTTATCAGCTCCAATATTTGCTGTAGTTCCTTTAAGTGAATGAATATGTAGCAGTAAGTTTTTTATATCATCAGAATTTTTGCTTTCATTGATTTTTGACATAATTTCATCAATACTCTTAATGAATAAATCTAAAATTTTTACTTGCTCTTCTTTAGTAAAATTCTCCAACAAATTTTGATTTAAATTTTTTAAATGTTCTGAAATGCCATTATTTAAAACATCATTTGTGGCACTAAAATTATTACAATGGATAACTTGGATTTCAACTTTTGATTCTTTTTTTGTCAAATAATTAGCGATAATTTTTAACAATTGCTCCGGCTTACTTCCTTTGACAAAGTAATCAGTTATCTGGCAATCAAAGAAATGATGAACATCTTCTTTTTTACCATCTCCTGAAAGAACAATAATTGGAATTTCATCATGGTGACTGATTTTGTATGATGCTTCAATTTTTCTAATTTCTTTTGCTGCATAGTCACCATTATAAGGAGGCATATTAATATCAGTTATTATGGGTATCAAAACTTGATATACCATTTTCATTGAGGCTCTTTTGATAAATTTCTAATAACTCTTTTCCGTCATTTGCTTCTGTTATAATCAAACCAGCGTTTTCTAAATTTATTTTTGTCATCACACGATTCATTTGCTGATCATCTGCCAGAATTGCTTTTTTACCTTGCAATATTTTCAAATAATCTTCTTTACTTCCTACATAAGATAAATTGTCTTCTGCATCGATAATCCATTTAGTGACAGTTCTAAAAAGAATATTATCGGTAGCTGGTTTTTGAATATATCCATTGAAACCAGTATTTTTATCTTTATTGCAATAATCGTCTAAAAACAATTTATACTTTCCCAATGTCCCATTAATAGGGAAAGATTAATATTAAATTGAAATATCGACTTTGATGTTTTCGATTTTCTCAAGTTCTGCTTTTATAGTTTTTTTAATTACTTCAATTTCTTGATACTTTTTTGCCATCTCTTCTTGTTCTTTTAAATCAAATTCACCACTTAGAGTAATTGGGATTTTTATTTTTACTCGTTTTAATTCTGTAGTTGAAAGATTATTATTTTGTCCTTTCCCCATGCTATTAATAATTCCGTGAATCTGATGAATCAATAAGGCAACAAAATTATTTGATATAGAGTTTTTCATTTCATCTTTAATAGAAATCTTAGTAATTCTTTGATTTAAATACCCAAATCCTCCGCTCCATTTTATAAGATTAAATCCAGCAGCGCCACTCAAGGATAATAGGTAATCCCCATCATTAACTGTAAATTTCTTCCTATTTTTAAAATCATAATCTTTTGGAATATATACTGAGCTACTAGTCTTCTTTACTTGATTGACATCTCCTATTCTAATTAGCTTAATATCATTTTTATTCGATGTATATAAATCAGATTTAAAAGCGAATCCATCTTGCAAATCAAATATTTCCTCAACACTAAATTGTTTAAAATTTTCTCCGATATTTAGTGATAGGGATTTTAGTTCACTACTAAATCCAGCTAAACTGTCTGCAATATTTTGAAGTTCATCAGAAAATTCATTAATTGGAATATTGCAGTCATTTTTGATTATATTTAGCTGATTAAGCTCTTTATCACTCCACAATTTTTCTATGCTCCAGTCTTTGTCCGCCGCAAACTTTTCAACATTTACTATTTTACATCTTTTATCTTGGTTTATTTTAGCAAAGCCAATTTTATTACCTTTAAAAAATCTAAAAAGTTCTACCGCTTCTTTTAAATCATCTTGCTCTATGTCAAACCTATATACATCGCGACTTTCTCCTATCTCACTACAAAGATAAGTAAAGATAGGATTGGTTTGTATTTGTGAATGATTATTTTTTTTAGTGACGGCTAGTATGTAAGTCTTTTTTGGCGTTGTAAAAAATGTTTTTAGCGGAAGGGAAATTATAGCATCAATAAAACAATTATCTAAAATAAATTGCCTTAAATTCCTATCATTTTGTCTATTAAAAATTCCATCAGGAATTATAATAAAAGCCTTACCATTTGGCTTCAGAGCTTTTATAATCCATTCCATGAATAGTCCTTCAATACCCATTCCGCTAATTTTATAATAATTTTTAAGAACTGTATTTTTAAGGATTTCTTCCTTTAGATTGCTGCTGCCACTAGTGACATATGGTGGATTAGTCAGAATCAAATCATATTCATTTTCTGTCGGTTCTGATAAAGTTCCAAGAATCGAGTTAGTTTTTAAAACGAAGCTTTGATTAAAAAGATCTGCAAACTGCTTGGTATATTCTGGGTTTTCTTTTATTAGCTCACAAAAATATATGAGCATATTGGCTTTTGCGAGAATGATAGTTTTTTGCTCATCTTTATCAAAACCTTTATCAAATCCGACTATTTTTATATTTGATTTAACCTGTTTTTCTTTGGTTTTTTTTCCATCTTTTTCAATCTCAAATTCTCCGATACTGTAGAGATTCTTTAAATTATCTTTTACGAACTCCAAAGGAAATTTACCTACTCCACAAGCGGGATCGCAGATTTTTCCACCATCTTTTAATTCTCCTTCTGCCATTTCATTAATAGCGCGCACAACCTTGATTGGTGTAAAAAACTGACCCCAATTTTTTTTGCTTATACTCTCTTTTAGAAAGCTCTCAAATAGCTTACTCTTAAAATCGTGGTCAATATTCTCTAGCTTTCCATAATTCTTAAATTTTTCTAAAACCTTCTTAAAGACAGTCCCATAACCATCTACAGCTTTTTGATCTTTGCTCACAAATATTGTGCCGTTGATGATAGTTGTTTTATCCTTTCCCTCAGGGAATAAATCTTTTATTTTTGGTCTTACTACATTTGCGTAGTGTTGCAAAACATCGTTTATTTCGTTGTTGTAATATTTTTTCAGTAGTTCATCAAAACTAAAATCGCCCTTCAAAATATTTAGGTCGCTTAGATATTTAAAAATAAAAAGCTCAACAAATGTATAGAGACAATTTTCTGGAGTAGCACCGCTAACACTCCAAACATCTTGCCATATTTGCTTTGCTAGATTTGTTGGATCAATAAGTTGTATAGGAAGAATAGCATCATTTTTACCGTCTATTGATTGGATTATTTCAGTAATAAATCCGTGTAAATTTTTATCATTTTTGTCAAATTTATATTTGAGTTCTTTTCCATTTCTATCTTTAACGCTATTGCCAGTTGAGGCATTAATCCATAGGGTTTCTTGTGTATCTGTGACAATGATTAATTTGGTTCTTAACTTCTTCGCAACTTCAATTTCTTGTAGAATCGCCTTATCTTTCTTGTTTTTTGTGTTGAATTGGCGAGGAGATTTATTTTCAACTATGGCGATGACTTCTTTTTGTTTTGTTATAATTCCATCAACCTTTTTGTTTAAAACATCTCCATAATCCACGCTTCTTATAATCTCGGCTTCTTTTAACTGTTTTACAGTTGTTGAGCCAATATTATAAAAATTCCAAGTGCCAATTTTCTCTGGGTTTTTTAGCAAGTCTCTTTGCAATAATTCTTCGCTCATAGGGTCACGCAATTTTTAATAATTAAATCAAATGTATTAGGATTATTTCGATTATTATACTTAAAGCAACATTCCTCGATATATCTTTCCAAATATTTTTTGCTCAATTGGTGGTAAGAACCAATAAAAGCTCTCTTAAAAATTCCCCAGAATCCTTCAATCGTGTTAGTGTGAACATCGCCTCTAGTGTATTCACCTTGTGAGTGATTTACTGTTGAATGCTGAAGAAGTCTTTTGAAAGGAATGTAGCCTTTGAAATCGTCTGTGTAGAGGTGAGTATTTCCGAAATCTAAATGCTTTTCTAAGAAAGCTTTGATGTCGGTAAATTTGAACTTGTCCTGCTTCTGAATCTTAACTCTTCCGGTCGCTCTTTCTACAACACCGATCACGCCTTGTTTCTGGGTAGCTCTGCCGCGTGGGTTAATGAAATTATCGTCATCATCTTTTTTCTTATCGCCCTTCTTTTTCTTGCCGCCAACATAACACTCATCGCACTCGACAATTCCGCTAAATAAAGCTGCTTGTTCATCATCTTTCATTGCTTCACGGATTTTCATTTCCATGCGCCAAGCTGTGTCTTTGTTGACTTTGATTTGTCTTGCTAATTCGCGAGCAGAGATACCTTTCTTTGCGTTAAGAATGATTGCGGTTGCTAAGAACCATTTTTGCAATGGCAAGCGTGTGTCGTGATAGATAGTGCCGACAGTTACGCTAAATGATTTACCGCAAGCTCCGCATTTATGCCTTAACTCAGCTTTGACTGGAGTGATTCTATCGCTCCCACAATAAACACATTTTACTTCTCCATCCCACCTAACTTTTTCTAAATGCTTGATACATTTTTTCTGATTTTTGTAGATGTTGAAGACAGAAAGAATATCCATAAACGAAGGAATTAATTTGTTAAAATTTCTATCTATCATTTAACCTTTTTTTTAATGGAGTGTCAACAATTATTTTCCCTATTAATGGGACATTGGGTATACTTTAGAGAAGTATAGGCAATTATTGGTATATCTTTATTAAATTTTCTGATTTTTCTAGTAGTTTCAGCGCCATTTAATTCTGGTATTTGAACATCCATAAGAATTAATGAATATTTATTCTGTTTCATCATATCAATTGCTTCTTTGCCACTTCTAACAATATCACAAGAAATATAGAACAAGATTTTTTCTATCTTTGATTTGGTGGTAATTAAGTTAATTTCTTGATCATCAACAATTAAAATCTTTTTTCTTTTAACTTCAGTTTTAACTTCTTTTATTTCTTCTTCACTTAATTTAGGAAATAATAAACTAAATTTAGTCCATCCATTTTTCCCCTGGGCAAATTCTGATTCGCAGATTATATCACCTCCAAACAACCGCATGTTTCTTTTGCAAAAGGAAAGCCCTAGACCAGTTCCTTCTTTCTTACCGGATGTATAGAAATCACCAAACAATTTTGGAATTATATTAGAAGGAATACCAGGACCGGTATCGTGGACGTAGATTACGTTATATTTGTTGTAATCGATATTGCCACCGTCATTGCGAGGAGAGCAGTGACGTGGCAATCCAGTTATTTCATCACTTTTCTGAATTGCTTTACCTTTGGTTCGCAATGACGAGTTGGAGGTTTCAGTGCCAACTGTAACAATTGAATCAGGATATTGATTCAGATAATAAAGAGCGTTCTTGAGCAAATTAAACACTATGTAAGTAAGATGATCCGGTACTGCTTTAATAAGGAAATCATTTTCTTTACAAAATGGTATAAGTTTGACTTTTGCTTTTTCCTCATCACTTTTATAACAATATTTTTCTAGAATTTCCGATAAAATTTTATTTGGCTCAAGATAAAAAAAATCTTCAGGATCAATCTTCTTTTCGCTCAAATCACCAAGAATGATGTTGATAATATTGTTGGCGCTGGAAATGGAGTCCGTTATGTGGGAAGTTAGATTTAAAAGTTTAGATTTTACAGTTGGAATTACGGAAATACTTGGAACTATCGGGCTTTCACTGTTATATTTTACTTGGTAACTTTCACTCTGTTTATCCATATCTATTGCCAGATCATTAATCTGAGTTCCAATCAAATTAATCGTATTAAGTGGATTTCTAAGTTCATGGGCGATGGTACCTGCGAGTGTTTTGAAGATTTTTGATTTTTCTTCTTGTAATGTTAATTCTAAATTTTTTTGTTTTTCTTGCTTTATATATCCAGAATCACCAAGTCTTCCCAAATGTGCAAATAAAACACCTGTAAAAATTACAAAAATGGTTGGGAGGGAAGCTTCAATATGCCTCTCCTCCACAACCATCATTACACCATTTTAGATTAGTAATACCGAGAACCCAAGTATAATTAAAAAGAATAACAAAGAAAATAGCCATTATTTCGCAAACTATCCAAACATCAGTAAAATTATTTTTTAAGCCAAGATAGGTGAATGTTGTTGGTAATATCCAAACCAAGAAAGAATACCAATAAAATGGCAAATATTTTTTAATTTTCTCTGGCCAATATTTATATAAAATAAGCCCCAAACCTAATAAACTTGAACTAAATCTAAAAAATGCACTTTCCTGATGATGAGGAAAAATATATGTCCAAATAAACCAATAGGCTGGATGACCCAAGAATGATAGCCATCCAGCAGCTAAAGAATTATATTGTCCAACCATATAATTGGTTTTTAATTCATTGGAAATAATTCTAAGAATTTTATTCATTGGAAATTTTTAATTTAATCATAACTTCTTGCTGCTCTGGCGAACTACCCAAAAAACACTCAAAGTAGTTACCTAATTGATTATAATTAGCAATAATCTGCCATTCCAAACAAGGTGAAATTGCTCCAAAAACTGACAAATCAAGCCCAGTAATTTTATATTGATTTTTCGACTTTATTTTTTTGTATAATAAGCCGGCCGCTTTGCTAATGATATAGGCAGAAATAGCCACCGGCATCATCGGATATTCCTCAAAATGACCCGAACAATTTTCTGAACCTATTGACGGAATTGTTGCTGATAAAGAATTCTGATCAATTTTTAGATTTTCAAATTTTGCAAAAAATCTCTTATAAGGAGAATCAATTTGGGTTTTATAATCTAATTTAAAGTTATTAAATAATCTTTTGAAAACTTTTGGACTCATTTTCTTATATTCAACATAAAGATCATAAATCACCTGATCTCCATCAAGAATAACTCCATAAACTGCAAACTTATCTTTTAAATTACTAACATTTCTAACCAGAAGAAAAATTTTATTATTTTTATCACAAAAGTTAGGTGCAGGAAAAGATTTCATAACGGCCTTACAAGCTAAATAATAAAACTTTTCCTGTTCATCCATTGCGAATAGACAGCTTCCAAGTATTGCAAGATGTCTGCCAGCTTCTGTAATTGCTATTTTTCCTATTT
This sequence comes from Rickettsia typhi, assembly GCA_945888585.1. Classification (GTDB taxonomy): domain Bacteria; phylum Pseudomonadota; class Alphaproteobacteria; order Rickettsiales; family UBA1997; genus CAMDAI01. The sequence continues at coordinate 13,469 of CAMDAI010000180.1, forward strand.
CATCTTCAAGAGGCTGTTCCGGAACTACAGGGGCAATTAAAATATTTTCATATCTATAAATTTTTTTGAAAGCAAAATATGGCGGCGAAACGCATATTTTTCTCAACGGATTGTTCACTTAATAGGTTGAATAATTCTTTTTAGTGGTTAGGCTGATTTTGACAGCCAATTGCCAAAAGGAAAAGACGGCAGTTTATAGCTGCCGTCTCAAAGAAGTTAGGCTTTAGCCTTTACCCAAAAATGAAAATATTTACCTTTTGTAGGGTAAATAGTCTTTCCGTTTTTAGTGATATACCGACAATATATTTCAGTATATCCTTCTTTGCCTTCGTTTGTAAGCATAGATATATATAAATTACAGCAATCGCTAAAAGCTTGATCTTTGAAAGACTTGATACTATAAATAAATTTCTCAAGTTTATTCTTGTTTGAGTCTTTCTCAATCAAAAAAGCCGACTCAACTTACCAATTGCATTTCTAGGTTGAGTCAGTTATCTCTTTATACTAACCTTAAGTATGGTTTTTTAAACTCCTTGTCTCTTAAATATAAATCTGACAAAGAATCTTTATATATTGCTATTACCTCTTCTTTATAAAGAGAAAAAGTATCACTTATTTGATCTAAATTGTATCTAAGGGATTCAAAATGTTCGTTAAATATCTCTTTTAAAAGAGAAGGTGTCTCTATGCTTCTATCAAGCTCATAGGGTTCATTTTTTCTATATCCATATCTGCTTATTTGTACTTGCAAATTCTTGTATTCTCTATCGCCAATAAATCCTAGATCGTAGGCTTTTCTTATTATAGACTTTATAGATGTTTTCCATTTAAGTTTTAGGTTTGCAAAATCGTGTATTTTATAAATATCGTTGTTTGCAAAATCTTCTTTTATCAAATGAGAAGGCATTAAAAATTCAGAAGCAAAATTATTAGCTTCTTGCTCTAACTCCTTACTTGAAAGTTGATTTCTGTGCATAACGAGATGACCTAGTTCATGAGCTTGAGTAAATCTAATTCTATCTATCGGAGCATTTTTGTTGATACATATTATGTGATGATTTCCAGAACAGAAACTAAAACCTTCAATATCAAGATCGTCTTGGTATATAATACATCCATTATCTTCAAGAATTCTTGAAATATTATTTACTGCTCCATCTCCAATTTTTAGAAATTTTCTAGTTTTATTTGCTATATCTCTCGGAGAGTTATTGTTATCACAAGGAATATTAGGAATATTTGATTGCGGTATTTCAACGCTTTTTAATAACAACTCTATGTTTGATCTAATTAGATTTAGCTTGGCAATTAAACCTTTGTTAAGGTTTACAGCCTGTCTTTTTCTAGCATGACTACCAACATCAAAGGCATAAATTCTTAGATTTTGTAGGAAAAACTTTATAGGAAATCCTAATTTATCTGATATGTTTTGTGCCAAAGGATCGTTTTGGTAAACTGGCAGTATATCATTTTCTATTTTTGAGAGAGTTCCCTGCTCAACCCATATTAAATTTGCTAATTCTTTTTGTGTAATACCTTTGTAATCTCTAGCCAAAGAAATTAGCTCATAATTTAATTTTTTATTTTCTATCATGTAAGTATATTAAATTATCGTTATTGATAAATTCTATTCCCTGAGCTTTTAATTTTACCCTCTTGGTATCCTGATTCTTATGCTCTATAATATTATCTTCACTGAGAGATTCTATTGTTAAGTCTATTGGATAGTTTTTGTTAGTTTTGTAGCAAGTTATAGAGGTTGTTTTGGTTCGTATGTAAAATCATCTATCTGATAGCCAAAATTTAGTCTATGAGTTTCGTTTAATAAACCTGGTATTTCCTTGCAAGAATTGAATAATTCTGTTTGCCTTGTTGGAAGGTTGTGAGTTTCGTGATTTGAATCTATTTTTTTCAGACTTATTTGGTATTCTGTATCGTTTATTGAGTATATCATTAAATTCTTACCATTAAAAGAACCAATCCTAACATTTTTATTGTTTACAAATATTTTTTTTGCATAACTTTTTAGCGAAGCATGAACTATATTTGCAGAACAAGTTTTACTCATATCTGGCGTAATTTCTTTGTGTTTAAGATAATCAGCTCTTGCACTCTCAAATATTTTTAGTAGATCTTTTTCTATTGGCTTTATCGCTTTAATGTAATTCACTTTTTTTGTAGTTAAGGTTATTAAAGAGGCTTACATTAAAAACAAAAAATGTAATTATCAAGTAAAAAATATTCCAAAAATATTCTTAATCAACAAATAATAACTTTCCAACCAACTTATCAAAACTCCCCTTATTTTTTCTCTCATTAACTGTAAAAACCACTACTTGATCTGACAGACAGTGCTTCATAAAATAATATTTTTATTAATTTAATTTAGCATTGTTATGAATAATATTGAAAACAAAATAATCAAACCAAAACTAGGATTATTAGAATTAGCCAAACAACTTGGCAATGTATCAGAAGCCTGTAAAACCTTTGGGTATTCCAGAGATACTTTTTATCGCTACCAAGATCTCTATGAAAAAGGTGGAGAAGAAGCTTTAAAAGAAATCAGCAGAAAAGGTCGTCCTCAATCTAAAAACAGAGTTCCTGATAATATTGAAAAAGCAGTAATTGAAATTGCTATTAAGTTTCCTGCATATGGTCAGCTTAGAGCTTCTAATGAGCTTAGAAAAGAAGGAATTCTTCTATCTTCAGGTGGAGTCCGGTCTGTTTGGATAAGGAATGATCTGGAAACCATCAAGAAACGCCTGAAAGCTTTATCTGCTAAAGTAGCACAAGATGGCATTATTTTAACAGAAGAGCAAGTCACGGCTCTGGAGAAAGCCAGAAATCTTAAAGAAGCTCATGGAGAAATTGAAACCCATCATCCTGGCTATCTTGGCAGTCAAGATACTTACTATGTTGGCTATATCAAGGGGGTTGGTAAGATTTATCAACAAACCTTTGTTGATACTTACTCAAGGGTTGCCATTGTAAAACTTTATGACCAAAAAACTGCATTAACTGCTGCTGATACTATGAATGACAGAATATTACCTTTCTTTGAAAATCATAATATTCCACTGCTTCGGGTATTAACAGATAGAGGAACTGAGTATTGTGGTAAAGTAGAACATCATCCATATGAGCTTTATCTTGCCACTGAGAATGTTGATCACAGCAGAACAAAAGCATATTCTCCTCAAACCAATGGCATTTGCGAAAGATTCCACAGAACAATGAAGGATGAATGCTACAATGTTATTTTTAGGAAGAAAATTTACAGTAATTTAGAAGATCTGCAAAATGATGTAGATAATTGGCTTAAAACCTACAATGAACTACGACCACATTCTGGAAGATATTGCTATGGCAAAACCCCATATCAAACTTTTTTGGATAGTAAAAAAATTGCCAAGGAGAAAAATCTATCAAATCTTTTTGACAATAAAGGGGATAATTTGAATAATGAAAATTCAGTTAGAAATTCAATTGAAAATCATTAGAAAAATTACTTCTTGAAATTGCACTGTCTGTCAGATCAAGTAGTGGTTTTTATACTTAATTTATCTAAAAAACTATTTTAAACAAAAATTAAATAAATTAAGGTCGAACTTAATAAATAAAATTTATAAAAACTATGAATAATATTAAAAATTCTAAAGAAAATTATGGCATTATTGCAATTTTTCTTCACTGGTTAATGGCAATTTTGATTATTTGTATGATTATTCTTGGAATTTACATGAATAACATAGAAAATTCTCCTGAAAAATTTAAACTTTATGGATTACACAAATCCTTTGGTACATTAATTTTAGGATTGGTAATTTTACGCTTAAGCTGGAAACTTATTAATATAGCTCCAGAGTTACCATTAAATATGAAATCTTGGGAAAAAATAGTGGCAAAATTAGGACATTTAACTCTTTATTTTTTTATGTTTGCAATTCCATTGAGTGGGTGGCTGATGTCTTCTGCTGCAGGATTTTCGGTTTCTTTTTTTGGATTATTCACCTTACCAAATTTAATTCATCCAAATAATGAGTTAAGAAAATTTTTTGGGGAAGTGCATGAAATTATGGCTTTTGCTTTAATTGGCGTTGTCATAATTCATCTTATTGTTGCATTGCATCATCATTTTTTCAAAAAAGATAATGTTTTAACAAGAATGTTATCGTAATTAATATGAAAATTAGATTTTTATTAGCTTTTTTATCACTTTTTATACCTATTTCTCAGGCTTTTGCTACTAATTGGAAAATCATTCCAGAAAAAAGTTTAATAGTTTTTACTGCAACTCAAAATAACGCACCAGTAACTGGAAAATTTACCAATTTTATTGGCGAAATCGATTTTGATCCAAAAAGTTTGGACAAAAGCCAAGTAAAGATCGAAATTGACATGAATTCAGTGAGTGCTTCTTATGATGAAATGACTAATTCTTTAAAAACTGAAGAATGGTTTTCTATTAAAATCTTTCCAAAAGCAATTTTTGAATCACGAAATTTTACTAAAATTAATGAAAAGAACTATAAATCTGATGGTTTTTTAACAATTCGTGATAAAAAAATACCAATTTCTCTTAATTTTATTTTAGAAGAATATTCGGATAAATTAGCCAGGATTAAAGGTTACACTAATTTAAAACGTAATGATTTTGGAGTGGGAACTGAACAATGGAATAAAACCGACTCTATTCAAAATGAAGTAAAAGTTGAGATTAAAATCAGCGCACTACCTCAAAATCTATAAAAATAGATTAAGAATTAAACTTAACTGAAACTCCAACCAAAGCCGGTCTAATTAAACGATCTCCTATAGTATAGCCAGCTTGAATTACTTGCTTTACCACCTCTTCATCATCTTCTGACTCAACTCTAGCAATGGCTTCATGAAAATTGTGATCAAATTTTTCACCTAAAGGATGTATTCTTTTAATACCATTTTTCTCAAAAACTTTGGTTAATTCTTTTTTAGTCATTATGATCGCATCAGCAAAATTCTTAATTGCAGAACTTTTTTCGATTTCCTCAACAGGCATATTATCGGTGGCCAAATAGAAATTTTCTACGACTAAAACCAACTCATTGGCAAAATTAGAAATAGCATATTTATTAGCTTTTTCTAAATCTTCCTTTGATCTTCTCCTGGTATTATCCAAATCAGCTAAAGAACGTAATAGTTTATCATTAAGATTGTTAACCAAAGATTCTAAACTAGATATTTTTTCATTTAATTCAGTAATATTATTACTATTTTCGCCAGAATTTTCATTGGAATCCCCTTGGTTTTCTTCAGCTTCTGGTTTTGTTTGCGATTCTTCAGTCATATTTAATCTTTTATTTATATTAAGAGAAACCTAGTAAATAATATCTGTCATCAAAATTACAAGATCAAATCTTGATATTTTTGCTTTAGTTATTATTTAACTCTTTAATAAGTTGGTTGATATTTGGTTAATTTATAATATATTGAGGCAACTTAAAAATCCTTTAAATTTAAAAAATCCTAATATTTCATGGAAAATAAAATTGCTGATTACGCCAGCTATCTGGTACCTATGGTAGTGGAACAAACAAATAAAGGTGAAAGATCTTATGATATTTATTCTAGACTTTTAAAGGAAAGAATTATTTTTATTTCTGGACCAGTTAATGATGCTATGTCAACTTTAGTAGTTGCACAACTGTTATTTCTTGAATCGGAAGATCCTAAAAAAGATATTTATTTATACATTAATTCACCAGGGGGTATTGTTACATCTGGTCTTGCTATGTATGATACTATGCAATATATCAACCCCGATGTAAACACTGTTTGTATTGGACAAGCAGCTTCTATGGGTTCTTTACTTCTAACTGCTGGAGCCAAAGGCAAAAGATTTTCTTTACCTAATTCCAGAATCATGATTCATCAACCTTCTGGTGGTTATCGTGGTCAAGCAACTGATATCGAAATCCATGCTAGAGAAACCATGGCTTTAAAGAAAAGATTAAATGATATTTATGTAGAACATACCGGACAAAATCTAGATACTATCGAAAAATCTATGGAAAGAGATAATTTTATGTCTCCTGAAAAAGCTAAAGAATTTGGTTTGATAGATAGTGTAATAATAAAAAGACCAGTTTAATTGATAGAAAATAATAAAATAAAAAGATGACAGAAAATAAAAATAACGACAACAAAATAGACTTGGCTTGTTCTTTTTGTGGCAAACATCAGCATGAAGTTAAAAAATTAATTGCAGGTCCTGCTGTTTTTATTTGCAATGAGTGTGTTTCATTATGTTCAGATATTGTTCGTGAATATAATAAAAAAACTCCCCTTAATAAAGAAGGAAATCGGCCAGTTCCACGTGATATTATAAAAATTTTAGATGATTATGTAATTGGTCAAGATTTTGCTAAAAAAGTTTTAGCGGTAGCAGTTTATAATCATTACAAAAGAATTGAGGCAGCCGGAAATTCAATTGGTAATGAGATTGAATTAAATAAATCTAATATTCTACTTATTGGTCCAACCGGTTGTGGCAAAACACTTTTGGCACAAACTTTAGCTAGAATCTTAGATGTACCATTTACTATGGCTGATGCAACTTCTCTAACTGAATCTGGTTATGTTGGAGATGATGTAGAAAATATTATTTCCAGATTATTACAAGCTGCTAATTATGATGTAGAAAAAGCCCAAAAAGGTATCGTTTATATCGATGAGATTGATAAAATAACCAGAAAATCAGATTCTCCTTCAATTACTCGTGATATTTCAGGTGAAGGTGTTCAGCAAGGTTTGTTAAAAATTATTGAAGGAACCATAGCCTCAGTTCCATCACAACCCGGTAAAAGAACAGCCCAGCAAGAATATGTCCAAGTTGACACTAAAAATATTCTATTCATCTGTGCTGGTGCTTTTTCTGGCTTAGAAAAAATTATTGCTAGTCGTGGCCGCGGTACTTCAATTGGCTTTGGTGCAGATGTTAGAGAAAAGGATGAATTTAAAAGAAAAGATATTTTTAATGATGTTGAACCAGAAGATATTATTAAATTTGGCTTAATTCCTGAATTAGTTGGCAGACTTCCAATTATAGCTCCGCTTGAAGATTTAACTGAAAATGATCTGGTTAGGATCTTAACTGAGCCAAAAAATTCAATTATCAAACAGTATGAGAAATTATTCTCTCTTGATCATGTTGAATTAAAATTTAATGAAGATGCTTTACATGAAGTTTCTAAAAAAGCGATTACTAGAAAAACTGGCGCCAGAGGTTTAAGAGCAATAGTTGAAACTATTTTGCTTGAATCCATGTTTGATATTCCATCAAGAAAAGATGTGAAGTCTATTACAGTTTCAAAAGAAGCTGTTGATAAGATTAAAGAACCAGAAATGGTATTCCTTGAAACCCCAAGAGAGGAAATAACAGAAATTAAAAAAACAGCGGTTAATTAATATAAATTGTAAAAACCACTACTTGATCTGACAGACAGTGCAATTTCAAGAAGTAATTTTTCTAATGATTTTCAATTGAATTTCTAACTGAATTTTCATTATTCAAATTATCCCCTTTATTGTC